>CAZUFO010000029.1:0-22479 GCA_964619615.1 uncultured Lutibacter sp.
ATTGGCTTCCCTAATTTTTTGAGTTCTTTTAATAATTCTTGCTGGTTACCGGGTAAATCCAAATCAGTCCTAGAAGATGCTTCACCAGACATACTTTGAAGTTCGCCCATTGCAGCAACAATAACATCTGCTTTTTTTGCTGCAGAAATCGCTTCAGCAAAACCTTTTCTACTTTGCTCATCCGATCGTTTCATATAACGAGAAAGTTTTGTTCCTTGAACATAGGTTACGTTTTCTTTACCTATTTTTTCTATAAAACCTTCCAATACAGTTACTGGATCATCTTTGTGTTTTCCTGCACCAGACCAAGAACCAATCATATCTCTTTCGGTATTTCCTAAAGGGCCAATCAATGCTACTTTTATGTTTTTTGACAAGGGCAATGCTTGTTTATCATTTTTTAACAATACCATTGATTTTCTTGCCATATCTCTTGCTGCTTCTAAATGTTCAGCAGACATTACGTATTCCTTTTGTCTTTCTTCGTTTGAGTATCTGTATGGGTCTTCAAACAATCCCAAAGCATATTTTAATTCTAAAACTCTACGTACAGCAGTATTTAATTGTTCTTCAGATACTTTTCCTTCTTCAATTAATTCTTTTAAATATTTAGAATATACTTCTCCTTGCAAGTCCATATCTACACCTGCATTCATTGCCATTTCTACAGCGTCTTTATTATTTGCTACAATTCCGTGAGGCACCATTTCATTGATTGATTGATAATCTGTAACTACAAATCCTCTAAAACCCCATTCTTCTCTTAATATTTCTTTTAATAAATAACTATTGCCTGTAGCAGGCACTCCATTTAATTCGTTAAACGAAGTCATGAATGATGCAACACCAGCATCTACTGTTGCTTTAAATGGAGGTAAGTAGGTAGTTCTTAATTCTCTTTCAGACATATCAACCGTATGATAATCTCTTCCTGCTTGGGAAGCACCATAAGCCGCATAGTGTTTTGCACAAGCTAAGATAGTATTAGTTGCTTTTAAATCATCCCCTTGAAATCCTTTTACTCTTGCTTTTGCAACTTCACTGCTATAAAATACATCTTCACCAGAACCTTCAGAAATTCGTCCCCAACGAGGATCTCTTGAAACATCTACCATTGGAGCAAATGTCCAATGTAAACCTTCTGCTGAGGCTTCAATAGCCGCAATTCTAGAAGCCAACTCAATAGCTTCTAAATCAAAACTTGCTGATTCTCCAAGAGAAATTGGGAATATGGTTTTATGACCATGAATTACATCATAACCAAATAATAATGGAATTCCTAAACGGGTATTTTCAACCGCCATTTTTTGTAGGTTTCTTGTAAAGTCAGCTTCATAGGCGTTAAAGATATTTCCTACTTTGCCTTCTTTAATTAGTTTTTCGTAATTTTTATTTACTGAAGGCCCTGTAACATCTCTTGTACTTGTTAAAAGTACTGTTTGTCCAATTTTTTCATCTAAAGTCATTACAGAAATCAAAGAATCAATTTTTGAGTTCATTTGTATTTCATCAATATTCCAACTAGAAGGAATCTTTGCTAAATGTTTTGAATCTTTAGTACTATTGCATGACCCTAAGATCACACTTATCATAATTAATGCTATGGCTGTTTTTTTCATTTAATATCTTTTAAAAATTTTGAAATCCTAATTTACCGAGTCCCTCTTGTACTTCTGGTGCGCTCATAAACAAGTCCCAAATCAAACCTGTTCTATAATTTTCTATCATTACAATAATTGGTGCTTGATCAATAGCTAAATATTGATTATCATACCAATTTTCTTGCTCATTAAAAGCATCTACAAAACCATACTTTTTCCAAACTTTATCTCCTAAATCTTCGTAAAAATACCTCAAGGCTCTCATTGATTCTTCTGGGGTGTATGGAAATGAAGATAAGGCTGCTGTTGGTGCAATTACACCTCTATCATTTGTAGGGCTGTGGGCAGAATAACCATTGTTTCCATCACTCGCTGTTAATCCCCAGCAATTTTCGCCATAGCCTTTATAATTTTTAGGGTTTTCTACGCAATATGAATAATTTATTTTTGCATGATTTACATTTTGTTGCCAATAATCAGCATACTTATCTTTTAGCAATTTTGGATTTAATCCTAAATAGGAGTAATGTGTAAAAAATAAGGGGCCTCCATATTTTGGGCCTAGAGGGAGGTTATAACCATAATGTTTTCTGTTTTTAACAATTTTACCTGCTTGTGCCCAACCATTATGATAAACTGATGCTGGTACACTATGCGTTCTAGACGCCGCGGCTAATACATATAATATTTGACCTTCGTGATGTCCTTTTATTTTATGGTCTTTTTTAAAACCATATTTTGGAGACCAATGCCAAGTTATTATATCGTCTCCAGGTTGTACATACCAATCCCATTCTACGGCATCCCAAATTTTATTGATTCTCTTCCGTAAATTTTGTTCTGCTTTGGTATCCTTGTCAAAATATTGTCTGTTAATGAGTAATCCCTGTATCAAAAAAGCTGTTTCTACAATATCGCCCCCATCATCATATTTACTAAAGCGAACCGATTTTTGTGTTTTACCGCTATACCAATGTGCATACGCCCCATGAAATGTATTGGTGTTTTCTAAAAAAGTTAAAATCTTTTTTAATCGTTTTATCGCCTGCTTTCTAGTAACCCAACCTCGTTCTACTGCTATAGGAAAGGCAGCTAAACCTAAACCTGTACCACCAGTGCTAACTTTTTGCTTTTTAGATTTTTTAGAGGTCGATCTCTCATGCGCCATACCAGTATTAGTTTCGGCAAATTCCCAAAAATAGGTAAATGTCCTTTTTTGTACTTTCTCTAATAACTCCTCATCAGAAAGCTTATCTTTTTGGGCATAAGTATTTATGCATAAAAGAAAAAGTACACTAAATAAAATTCTGATTCTGGAGTTCATTATTTTTTATATTATTTGGTTATAATTAATACCCTGGGTTTTGTTCTAAAACAAATCCGCTCAATTGGATTTGTGGAAGAGGTATAGGTAATAATTCATGTTTACCGTCAGTAAAATTTTTACCATTGGCTCTCATAACATCTCCTTTTCTACCTTGACGACCAATATCAAACCAGCGATCGTGCTCAAAAGCTAATTCAATTCTACGCTCTTTCCAGATTGCCATTCTAATATCTTCTTTTGATATGATACTTGCTGGTAATGCAGGAAGTCCTGCTCTATCTCTAATATTATTATTTACAATATCTAATGCCAAACCTGATTGACCTAATTCGTTTGCAGCCTCAGCTCGCATTAATAAAATATCTGCATACCTTAGAACTCTAACATTTTTATTAGACTCTGGATGTACTTCGTAAGTGTTTAAATCTGTATTTGCACTTACAAATGCTTTATGATTGTACAAATCATTTTTCTTTGCATTTCCTATTCTCGATGCATCCCAATTTCTTTGTCCTTTTTTAGTAATTGACGATAGAAGTCTTACATCTCCTGATTCAAATGAATCATAAAAATCTTGATTTGGTTCTCCAATATAATTACCTCTAGAGTTTTGAATATTGGCATAATTCTTTATTGCATCACGTTCTGATATGGCACGGGCTTGCACTTCAAATAGAGATTCTTCATTGTTTTCTGCAGACTCTAACCAAGAAATTGTAGTTAAAACGGTTGGACCATTGTTGTATTGAAAAGTATCGTAATTTAAGGCATACCCCATGGTTGAAATTTCATCAGTTAAATCCATCACATTTTGCCAATGAGTCATACTATTTTGCTCACTAGCCAAATACATATTTACTTTTGCTAACAAACCTAACGCAGCACCTTTTGTAGCTCTCCCTAATTCAGCTGATCCTCTTTCAGATTTTAAAGGAAGTGTGGCTGCTGCTGCTATTAAATCCGCAACAATAAAGTCATATATTTCTTCTTTACTAACTCTTGTATTGGCTAGTAATTTATCTGCAGGGTTGCTAGGGTCTATTGTGTGGTCTATTAAAGGTACACCCCCAAATAAATTAACTAATCTAAAATAAAATAGAGCCCTTAAAAATTTAGCTTCGCCAACTAAGACATCTATTTCATCTTGTTCTAAAGTCGTAATACCTGGTATTAAATCAATCGCTCTATTTGCCTTTGAAATACCAAAAAAGTGTCCTGACCAAAGAGAGTTTAATAAATTTTCTGATGATGAAATATTTTCAATATCATTTATTCTATTAATATCTGTATTCAATCTTCTACCACCTTCTTCACAATTATCTGCAATAACAGTAGTTAATACAATCCATGGTAGTGCCATAGTTCTGTACTTTTGTAATTCATCATAAGTAGCAAAAATCATTTTATCTCCTGCTCCTGCAATATTAAGTGCGTCTTCTGGGGTTAAACCACTTGGAGCTACGTCTAGATAATCATTATCATCACATGATATAATGATTGATAGCATTAAAATTAAACTAATTATTTTTTTCATAATTTCTAGTGTTTTTTTATTAAAAATTAACATCTAATCCAAAGACAAATGTCTTCTTAGAAGGATATGATTGAAATTCCATTCCTTGTGTTCCCATTGGGCTTCCTCTACCTAAACGACTTTCACTATCGACACCAGGTAATTCAGGGTTATAGCCTGTATAGTTTGTAAAAATAAATGGATTTTTAGCTGTAAAGTACATTCTAATCATACTTACATTTTCAAATATTTTTGGAAACTTATACCCAATTGTTATGTTATTAATTCTAAAATAATCTGATTTTTCGAGATAATATGTTGATGCCGGCTGTATAGATGTAAATGGCTTAGGTTCACTAGTTATTGTATTTGTTGGTGTCCATCTATTATTATAAACGTCTAATTCTATATTTTCACCACTATAACGTTGCTGTTTTTTTGCGTTATAAATATACCCTCCAGATGTTCCGTAGCCAAAAACGCCTAAATCAAAGTTTTTATAAAAAAGTTTGATGTTAACTCCAAAACTCTTTGTTGGTTGTGAAGAACCATGAAATTTTTTATCATCATCCTCAAGCTCATTTACATCTGTAGTAGTTGTTCCATCAGCTTTTTCGTATTGTATTAATCCTGTTACTGGATCTACTCCATGGACTGTATGTAAGTACCAAGAACCTATTGGTTGTCCTACTTCTAGTCTTTTTGTTAATATCCCTCCATTAGGAATTAGACCACCAGTTTGCGTAACATCTGTATCAGAAGTTAAACTTTCTAAATTATTATCATTTAATGATAGGTTCGCTCCAATACTATATCTAAATGATTTTGTAACTCTATCACTCCAATTCAATGCAAACTCAAACCCTTCATTACGTATTTGTGCTAGGTTTGATACAACTTCTGATTCTGAACCAAAAGCAGCGGGTAATTTTGAAGCTAATGCTGCATTTTTATTTAGCTTATTATAATAATCTACAGTACCTGATAGTTTATTTTTAAATAGTCTAAAATCAACTCCTGCAGAATACTCTTCCGTAATTTCCCAACTTAGGTTTGGGTCTAAAATATTTATTATTGTTGATCCGAAAACAATATCTTGATTAGAACCTAAGGTATAGTTTAAATCGTTTGTAAATGTTAGTATTTGTAATGGAACATTTTGATTTCCAAGTTGCCCCCAACTCCCTCTAAATTTTAAGAAATTAATAAAATCTACATTCGACATAAATTTTTCTTCCGAAGCAACCCATCCAAGTCCTACTGCATAAAAATCCCCCCATTTATTACCTTCAGAAAATTGGCTAGAACCATCTTTTCTTCCAGAAAGAGTAATAAGGTATTTACTATCAAAATCATAATTTAATCTAGCTAAATAAGATCTTACAATAATATCACTAGAATTTAACCCTTCTAATCTTAAAATATCTTCTCCGTTATTTATTGACCAATACTCTTCTTGCTCTGGCACTTGATTTACTTGACCTAATAAGTAATCACCCGTTCTAAAATCAGTAGTAGTTCCTAAAACAAGATTAAAGTTATGACTCCCTATTTTTTTCTTCATAGTAGTGTACAAATCAAAAGTCCACTTCGTATTATCAACTCTTCTTTCCGTCAACAAAGCATCTCCTTTACCTCCTTGCCCAAAATTTGGGTCAAACAAATCAATCTCTCCGTTGTAATTCGTTCTTTTCATAAATGATGATTGAATTCCAAAATTAGATCTTACAGAAATAAAATCATTAAACTTATAGTTTACATCTGCACTACCATTTATCGTAAACTGTCTAATATATGAATTGGTCGTTTCAATAGCCTCTACAGGGTTACCAACTGCTGCATATTCTCCACTAGACCCATACCTATTTGTTATAGGGTCACTAACAGGGATTATGGGTAATTGTCTGTAAGCTGATTGAAAAGCACCCGTAGGTTTTTTATCTCTATTTGTTACAGCTAAAGATATATTGTGTCCAAATGTTAGTTTATCTGTAATATTATAATCCGTTCTTGCTCTAACAGTTACTCTATTATAATCATTGTCTTTTAAAATACCTTGCTCTTCATAAAAATTAGCACTTACAAAAGATCTTACAATTTCAGAACCTCCACTCAACGAAATATTATGACTCATAATACTACCAATGGTTGTAACTTCATCAAACCAATCTGTATTATGTGGGCTATTAAGAGGGTAATCACCGTAAGGACCTCCTCCAAATTCATCATTAAAAGCAGCTTCATCACTATCATAAACTTCAAAATAATATTGTTGCCATTGTTCTGAATTAGTCATGTTTACTTTTCTCACAACATCTGTTATTCCTGTAAATGAAGATATATTAATTTTTAATTTACCTACTTCTCCCTTTTTTGTTGTTACTATAATAACTCCATTTGCACCTCTACTACCATATATAGCCAATGATGCAGCATCTTTTAGAATATCAATAGTTTCAATATCAGCACTATTAATATTATCTATATTATTTGTTATAATACCATCTACAACATAAATAGGATCTCTACCTGATTGTACTGTACCGGTACCTCGAATACGAATAATTGGCGAACTACCAGGTTCTCCATCACTAATAATCTGTACTCCTGCTGCCTTACCTTGAATAGCTTCCATAGCACTTAATGCAGGTTGCTCCATTATTTCTTCAGCATCAACACTAGAAATAGCACCGGTTAAATTTTTTCTTTTTGTAGTACCATATCCAACAACTACAACTTCGTCTAAAGTTTCTTTTGAGGCAATCAATACAATATCATAAATATTTGAATCATTAATTGTAACTTCTTCAGTTTGATACCCAATAAAGCTAAAAAGAATTACTTCGTCTTTAGAAGCTATTATCTTGTAATTACCATCAAAATCTGATGTAACTCCTCTGCTAGTGTTTTTAATCAACACATTGACAAAGGGAGCTGGTTCTCCGTTTTCGATTGTGATGGTTCCTATAATTTCTTTGGACTGACCAAAGAAACTTAAAGGAATGAATAGTAAAGCATAAAAAAAATTCTTCATTGTAAATTGATTTAGTTAAATGACTATTGACTGTGGGGTTAAGATATTATATATAGTTGTTTTAATTTATTTAGTTTTTCTGGAATCAATAGGGCCTCCAAATTTACTTTGCCAGCTCCATTGAGGTTGCATCATACCATCAGACCAAACATCATATTCTTTTTTTAGTTTGTTTGCAATTTCTGGAAATTCTGTGATTACATTTTTTGTTTCACTAATATCTTCTGAAATGTGATATAACTCTAATTCTTGTTTTCCTTTTAATTTTAATAACTTCCAATCATTATTTCTAATAGCCCATTGGTATAAAAAACGCCAGTAGATATACCTATCTTCAGGAACAACTTCTTCATTATTTAGAAATGGCATTAAATCAATACCATCTAATTCATTTTCAACTTTTACATCAGAATTAATTGCACTTAAAATAGTTGGATAAATATCAATGGCTGCTACGGGAAAATCTTTTTTCTGACCGCCTTTTATAGTTCCATTCCAGTACATTAAAAACGGAACTCTAATACCACCCTCTAAGACCATTCCTTTTTTACCTTTTAATGGATAATTATAAGAATAATTTCCTTCTGGTTTACCACCATTATCACTATAAAAAAAGATTAATGTGTTTTCATCTAAATCTAATGTATTTAACGTTTCAATAATATTTCCAATATTTCTATCCATTGCCATATGCATCGCTGCCAATGTTCTTCTTTTTACATTTTTAATGTTCTTAAAATGTTGTAAATCTTCTTTTTTCGCCTCAAGCGGTCCATGAACCGCATTAAATGGCAAGTATAAAAAGAAGGGGTTCTCTTTATTCTTTTTTATGAATTTTACAGCCTCTCTACCAAAAGCATCCGTTAGATATTCTGACTCATCATTAACAGGTGTAGTTCCTCTTTGTAAGGATTGTTTTTTATTTTTGTTTGAAAAATAAGTGCTTGCGCCATTTACAAATCCAAAAAACTCATCAAACCCTCTATTGATTGGATGAAATTCTTCTAATTTTTCTTGATGATCTTTACCGATCCAAGCAGTCGTATATCCATTCTTTTTTAACTGCTCTCCTAAAGTAACTTCGGAAAGTGGTATGACCTTTTTTGTTTCTTCTGTTTGACGAAATGGACCTCCGGGGTTGTCTTCAAATCCAAATCTATTTTGATACCTACCCGTTAACAAACCTGCTCTTGATGGCCCACAAACAGGAGCCATGGCATAGCCTGTAGAAAACTGAACACCATTGGTAGCCAAGAAATCAATATTGGGGGTTGGGATTTCTTCACCACCATGATATCCAACATCAGCATACCCTAAATCATCTGCTAATATTACTATTATATTAGGTTTTGATTGCGCAACACCGTTAATGATGCCTGCTATAAAAAATATGATGAGAGTCTTTAGTTTCATTTTATTAACAGCTAAATTTATTGCATTTTTGGTCTGTACCAATCTTTGGGTTTATATCCCTTTGGTTTTTTAGGCTTAAATACTTGAACTTCCTCGGAGCCTTCTTTAAATAAATCCCAAGAATCTGTTCTAAAAGGTGAAGCAGGGTTTCCTTCTTTATTGTATAATAAATTACGTTCAGATGGGTTCATTGCCCAAGCATAACGAACAGCAACTGGGCTTAAAATTTTATCTGAAGAAACTTCAATTGTGTTTCCAACTATTTTTGCATCTGCCCATTCCCATTTTTGATTTTTACCTGCAATAGCAAAAGAGTTTAAACCTCCTTTTTTACCTGTCATCAATCCGCTACCAACGCCTGTAAAAGAAAGCACAATCTTATTTTTATCAATTTTTTGTGATTCAAAATAAGGTCCGTGCGCTACGATATCTTTATCATAAACATCATGCAATACATTATAAGCATGTCTATAACCAATTGGTTTCTTATTTTGTGGATGTAAAAGAAAAGCATCTCCAGTATCAATACTAACTACAAGACCCGTATTTGGTGTTTCAGAAATAATTTCGAACATCGCATTTCTAGAAACTGCCCAAGAAGCCTCAACTCCTTCAACAGGTTTTGTTTGTGCAGGATTCCAACTTGGTAATTGTGTCATCGAAAAATAAAAATCGTTGGCTACATTACCATTAGACATTTGATGCCACGTATTTCTATAAAAATTAATTAACAGTTGTAATTGTCCTTTAAAATCTAAAGCTTGTTGTACAGATTTAGAATTTCGCTCTCCTTGATACCAAATAATCCCTTTAATACCAAAACCAAGTAATGGATGTACCATCGCATTGTAAATGTTTGATGGGTATTGATTTCCAAGACTAGCAGGCTTCACTATAACTGGTGCCTTTCTTTTCCTGTTTTTAGTTTTCATAGTGTCATTTGCTGCCATTTGTTTATTGTACAAGGCCAACTCCTTTTTATAGGTTGCAAATGCTTTTTCTTTTGTAAAGCCTAGTTTTTCTATCTGCCTTACAGTAGTTTCATCTAAGGCTTTTTTATGAGAAAAACTACGTTCATTCTCTTGTTGTATTTCCCATGGCAACCAACCTTCAATAGGTGTACCTGCATAAGCTTGTACTATAATACCAACAGGAATACCCAATTCTTTTTGAAGTCTTTCTGCAAAATAATACGAAACGGCAGAAGTATTGAGAGCTGTATAAGGTTTAGCTTCTTTCCAACTTCCTGTAGGGCAATCGGTAAGAGGTTTATACCAATTTTGACGGTCAGATTGATATATTCTCAAGTTTTTATTACTAGCTTTTTTAGCGTCTTCTTCTCCATGAGTAGTACTTTCTAATGACCAGCCCATGTTAGATTGTCCTAAACATAACCATACCTCACCTAATAGTACATTGTTAAGTGTTATTTGCTCACTTCCTTTTATAACAACTGTGTAAGACTCTTCTCCTGCATCTGTAGTTTGTAGAAATATTTTCCAATTACCATTTACATCTGTTTTTGAAGATGCTTTTTCTCCCCAACTAGTTTTTATTTCAACAACTTGATTTGGAGTGTCATTTCCCCAAATTGCAACTTTACTTTTTTGTTGTAAGATCATATTGTCACCAAAAAAAGTAGGTACTTTGGTTTGTGCAAAACTTACGGTAGTAAAAAATGTAATAACAAGAAGTAAAAAATATTTTTTCATAAAAATAAATATAATATGTTTTTAATAACTAGTGGATATTTTTTGAAATAGTGTTTGGCACTTTTCGTCCCTTACCTAATTTTTTATCTTTCCAATCTTTTATTGGTGGTTCTTTGTATTTCACCATTAATCGATTTAATTCTTTTTTCATTCTTTCAATTTCATTTTTATATGCTGGATTGTCGATAGCATTTGTAATTTCATTCGGATCTTTTTCTAAATCAAAAAACTCCCATTGATCTATATTGTTATAAAAATGAATTAGTTTATAACGGCTGTCTCGTACACCATAATGTCTTTTTACAGAATGAAAACCAGGATACTCGTAATAATGATAGTAAATTGATTCTCTCCAACCTTTTACTTTTTTGCCTTTTAAAATAGGTTCTAATGATTCCCCTTGAATATCTTCTGGAATCTCTAAACCTGCTAAGGCTAAGAAAGTTGGAGCTAAATCAAGATTTTGAACCATTTTATCTGAAACGCTGTTTGCTTTTATTTTATTTGGATATTGAATTAACAAAGGTGTTCTTAATGATTGTTCATACATAAATCGTTTATCAAACCAACCGTGTTCACCAACAAAAAACCCTTGATCTGATGTGTACACAATTATCGTATTCTCAGTTAGATTATTTTCTTCTAAATAATCTAATACTCTACCAACACCTTCATCAACAGAAGCGATTGTTGCGCAATAATCTTGTACATATCGTTGATATTTCCATTCAGCCATTTCTTTTTCATTAAAATTTGCGGCATTCATATCGTCATTTCGTTTTCTATAAGCATTGTTCCATGTAGTTCTTTGCTCAGGCGTCATTCTTTCAAAATGGTTTGGCCATCTATCATATCGTAAACTATCTGAACCAACAGCTACTGTCATTTTTAAATCATGACCTTCGTACATATCTTTATAGATATTCATTTTTTGTGCTCCCGCTGCTTCTCTTCCTTCATAGTTATCAAAGTAAGTAACTGGCATAGGGAACTTTGTATTTTCATACATTTGTGTATGTCGTAAAGCTGGCATTTGATTTCTATGCGGTGCTTTGTGATGAATCATTAAAGCAAAAGGTTTGCTTTTGTCTCTTTTGTTTTCTAACCAATCAATAGAAAAATCTGTTGTTAAATCTGTAGCATAGCCTTCAATATCTTCTGATCCATCTTTTGTAATAAACTCAGGATTGTAATATTCTCCTTGATCGTTTAGTATTTTCCAATAATCAAAATCGATCCCTTCAGGAGTGTGTCCAATGTGCCATTTACCAATAACAGCTGTTTGATATCCATTTTCTTTTAACATTTTTGGCCACGTTGGTTGTGTACCGTCAAAAGTTTGACCGTTGTATGAAAATCCATTGATATGTCCATATTTACCTGTTAGCATTGTTGCTCTACTAGGGCCACAAAGCGAATTTGTTACAAATGAATTATCAAATCTCATACCAGAATTGGCGATACGATCAATATTTGGTGTTGGGGCAAGTTTTGAAATAGGATGATTGTAAGCGCTTAATGCTTGGTAGGCATGATCATCCGCCATAATAAAAACAATGTTTGGAGATTTACTAGCGCTTTTAGTAATTTCTGTTTTCTTTTTAAAATTAGAATACGCAAAGATTAATAAAATAGCCAGTACTAAAGTTTTTAAAATTGGAGACTTCATATTAAATGTTTTATTTAAAATAAAGCCAAGAAATTATATTCCTTGACTTTATTTTCTACTATTATTTGTTCTATTACTTTTTAATAATTTTAAAAGTACCTACTGCTCCTTGAACAGTAGCTTTCATAAAATATACACCTTGATCTAGGGATGAAATATCTAAGTTACTTGATGTTTTATTTATTTGTTTGTTTAATACTTGTTGTCCTAATAAATTAAATATCGCAATGTTCTCAATTTCTTTTTGAGCGTTTAATTGAATATAATCTGTAGCTGGGTTAGGTGCAAAACTAAATTCAACTCCTAAATCATCAAAAGATCTAACACCTAATGAAGGTCCGTTTAACATAAGGTTGTCAATTTCAAAATAATCACCAATTACTGCACCACCACCATTGTTGTTAAAGAAGATATTAATTCTACTTATTGCTTGTGGTAAAGGAGAGGGTACATTTCCGTCTTTATCTACTGATAAAGTAAAGCTTGCTGTAGCTTCTTGATTTCCATCACCAGCAATAAAGGTATGCTTGTAAGTATATTCAGTAGTTGTAACATCATCAGTAAATCTAAAATCAACCGTTAATCCACTTGAAGCATCACCATCTGTAATTGCTAAAATATTTTGCAATAAATCTACCGAACCTGTTTGGTCTGTACTAATATCAATTGGTGTACTCAAAGAGTATCTTAAAGATCCGTAAGCTGCATTTGGGGTACTAAGAATTCTATAACGTGCTACTTCAGAAATTTCTTCTATGGCATATCTATTAGAACTCTTTGCTCTTTCAACAAATGCTTGGTCATTACCAGAAACAAACTCTAAAGGGAGGGTAGTTAATACTGCACCATCATCTACATTGCCATCACAATTTTCATCATCAGCATTTGCATCTCCTAAAATTTCTGATGCACCTGGGTTAATTGCAGCATTGTTATCATCGCAATCAACATCAGAGAAGTAAGTGTCGCTATCAGCATCAACTAAAACTACAGGATGTGTTACATCATCTATATAATAATCATAATCAGCAGTTGCATTAATAGTTCTTTTGTCAACACCCGCATCTATAGCTATATCTAATCTGCCATAAGCTGTTGTAAAGATATTAGAAGCATCAACAGATCCTGCAAAAGCAACATCCGCATTTACACCGCCGCCGCCACCATCAGAGAAATCGAATGTGTATAATGTCCAATCACCAGCTATAACAGATTGCGTTATTGCTAATTCTGCTCTAGAACTTATTCCTGTCCCAACTCCAGCTCTTAAACGTACAATAACGTTACCAGTAGTTACAGTGTGTCTTACTTTAACTGTAATAATTGTGTTTGGTCCATTTAATAAAAACCCACCAGCTGGTAACATTTTAAAAGCAGCATGTCTATTTGCAGCATTCCCTTCTTGTGTAGCAACTAAGCAGTTAACAGAAGTATTTGGTGCTGTTGTGTTTGGATTAGCAACTACAGTTGGTAAACCAATAAATTGCCCTGCATTTGTAATTGCAAAAGCAGCTTCACCGCTTTCCCATCCTGTTGGGAATACATCTTGTGCAAACCCGCAGGTTGCAACAAAAAGAAAAGTAAATAATAATGTAATTTTTTTCATAATAGATAAATTTTAATTTGTTAATATATAGTTTATGTTAATGCTTCAAAGTTAGTTGTGAAGGCTTATGTATTTATTATGCTTTGCCGTATTTATTATTACTTCGTTATAAATATCAATGCATTTACCACTAAAAGGTGGGTGTTAGGCTTAAATGCTAATCGCCGTTTTTAGTAAAATTAAAAGAATGAAGTAGTATTGACGTAATACAAAGTTAAGGTTGAAGTATTTATTATTCTTAAATTATTGTTGAATCATTTGGTTTTTGGATGATTGAGAAACTAAAGAAAAATAATAGACGTAAAAACTGTAAATAAATAAAGTGCTTTACTTAATTAAATTTCATTAAAAATGAATTGATATTAAGCGAATCATTTTCAATTAGAAATTTTTTCTTTAACCTATACCGATGAGTTTCAACACCTCTATTAGAAATATTTAATAACGGAGCAATCTCTTTAGTAGATAGGTTCATTTTTATATACGCACATAGTTTTAAGTCCTTGTGTGTTAATTGCGGGAATTCAGCTTTTAATTTATCAAAAAATTCTTTGTGAACTTGATTGAAATTGTATTCAAATAAACCCCATTCATCTTCATGCTCAATACTTTTATCAATTTGCTTAATAAGGCGCTTAAACGTGTATTGATTGGTAAATTTATCTTTATTTAGCAAGAATTCTTTCTTTAAAAATACTAGTATTTCATTTTTTTTAACTAAAGCCATTGCTGTGTTGGCCAACTGTTTACTTTTTAACTTTATATCATTTGCTAATACTTCGTTTTTAACTTGATTTAAGGTTTTAACATTTTCTAATTCATTTTCTTTAAAAAGAATGCGTTGTTCTTTTTCTAATTCAATCTTCAAAATTCTTTTTTTTGTTTTTAATTTTTTATGGTTGTAAACATAGATTGAAATTATTATTAAAATAGCTAATAATATGTATGTTATGATTCCTACGACACCTCTAAACCAGGGCGGATGAACAGTGTACTTAATAACTGACTCTACGGAGTGTTCTCCTTTATTGTTAGTTGTTCTAATTACTATTTCATAATCATCTTCTAGTAGATTTATAAATCTAAGTTCTCCAGAAAAATTCTTTTTCCAAGTGTTGTGTACAGGTTTTAATTTATATTCAAAAAAATAATCTTTTGATTTGGGTGATGAAAATTGCACATAGATCTCATTGTTCTCAAAATCAGAATGAATCGTTTCAGAATTGATATCAATTAGTTCATCATTAACTTGTACATAATCAATTGTTGGTTTTGTTAATCTAGTGTTGGTTTCAAAAATGGAACTTTTGTAAAGCATAAAACCATCCATTAAACACAGCGCATTTATTGAATCATTTATTTTTACAATTTTTTCGGAATCAGCAACTAATCTTTTTTTGTATAATTCTCTTGGTATGTGAATTTTATTTTCTGATAAAAAAGAAGGTAGAATATAAATGTCATCTCCGTTTATAATACTTATTTCTGCATCTGTATCTTTTGAAATTATTTCAGATTTCTCTCCAATTTTTAATGAGAGTAGCTCGTATGGAATTATAGTGTCTTGTAAAGGCTCATAGCGTTGCCATCCTTTATCTGTTTTAAAAACAATATTGTTTTTTATTTTAAATATTTTTATTTTATACGCTGACCAGATTCCTTTATTTTCATAATTCTTTGAAGAGACAACATTAGTAAATTCATCATTAATTTTTACTCTAACTAATCCTTTGTAAGGATGGGCTACCCAAACTATATGTTTAGTTTCGAAAACAACATGTTTAGCTGGCTGATTAAAGTTTATCAACTTTGAAACTTTCCATTCATTGTTGTTCTTTTCATACTTTATCAAGCCTGAATAAGTGCCTTGCAACATTAAATTTTGTTCACCAATTACTTGCTTCATTGTCCAGCCTCCAGCATAATTAGATATCTTTACAAACTGATTCTTTTTAACTAGAAAAGTACCTCTATTGTGCCCACAGAACAAATCTTCATTTACAACTTTCAACTCCAAAACTTGCCCAGAGGATCCTTTCACAAATTGTAAATCATTATTTTTATCTATATAGTACAATCCAGTATTGCTACCTATATATAAAGTTCCCTCAAATTTTGCAATATCATATACTGCTCCCAAATTCCCTTTTATATCATTGAACAAAATAGCCTTTGAATTAAGGTCTATAGCCGTTAAACCATTATTTAAACCAAGCCAAAGTTCATTCTTACTATTATCATTAAGAGTTAATACTGTATTATTAATCAAGCCACTTTCTTTATTGAGATGAAAAATAATTGTTCCTAGTTTATCTGTTAAATAGATTCCATTGTCGATAGTTCCAAATGCAAAATTTCCATTTCTCAACTTAAGTATGTTATTTAATTCATGTTGTTTCAAAATAGGGTTAATTTCTGATTTCCATAACCTCAGTTTATCGCCATCAAAGACAAAGCATCCATTTAGAGCTGTTGAAATAAGCATTGATTTGTCATTTAGAGAAGCAAAACCATTCACATTTGTGTTTTCTGGGATTGTTAATTTAGGGACTTTTACAAATTCTTCACCTAACAATTTGAGTACACCTAACGTTGAAGAAAAAATCAAGAGCTCATTATTAATTACACTACAAGATGTAATTGTCCCAAATGTTGGAACCTCTTTTATTATATCCCCCTCAACTTTGTAAAACTTAGTAAATGACCTAAAATACAAAGAATTTTCATAAGGTATGATTTGCCAATACTCTTGATCAAACTTTATTTTATTACTTTTTTTTGTTAAAGAGGTGTAGTGTAAAAGGCCTTTTTCATTTCGTTTCCAATATCCAAACTCTTCAAAAGATCCCGTATAAATTTTATCTCCTTGAACAAGAACAGACCTAATTATTGTTTTGTTTGGCAACTCCCATAAGTTCCACTTTACACCGTTATATTCTAAAAGCCCCTTACTGTTTGCGATATATACTCTACCAATACTGTCAGTTGAGATCCCCCAATTCTTATTTCCACCTTCATAATCAGAAATTGAATAATTTTTGAAGTTTGGGGTATACTGCCCAAAAACAAAAGTGAAATTTAATAAAAGAAGTAATCCAATAATTATTTTTTTCATAGAATAAAGTAATAAAAACTACGTCAAATATATTAAATTAGTTAACCTAATTACAATTAATATTTGTTTTTTCCTTGTATAACTTAAAATTTTACAGGTATTATTTACTTCTAGTAAAAAAAATCATACGCCAATGAGCAAAAACAATAATGTTTTAGAAAATAAAATAAATGGTTTAATTTTGTTTAGAGAATTTATTTTTAAGGGCTAAAATACCCCTATATTTGATGACTTAAGAGTATACATCACTACACCAATACTACGTCAATTTGACTTTGCTCATCTATTTAAGTAGCTTTTTATAGCGAAGAATCTATGAACACCTAAGAATAAGTTTTAATATGATGTATTTATGCGTAAGTCATATACACTATTCTATGAGTTTTTATATTTATTTTTGCAATATTATTGTTTTAATCAATTTATAGACTATGCTATCAAAATTTCCCCTACAAATATCAACATTACTTTTCATTTTTTTATTTCAGGCCCAAATGTATTCAGCTGCTCCGACGTTGAGTTCGGATGGTGTTTTAAGTTATACCGGAGCCTCTGGATTGGTTGATACAGTTAATTTAAGTTTAAGTGTCGATGAGTTAACACTTATTGTTGATATTACTAGTGACGGAGTGGCGAATCAATATACTTATGCTATTGGTTCTGTCGGTCAATTTAGATTTGTATCAAAAGAGCACATGCTAGATGCCATTACCAAAGCTGCTAATTTAGATTTACCTGTAGAAGCAATACACAATTATGCAAGTATCCGTAGGATTTTTGAGATGGAAGCCATGTTTAATTTGGTAAAATATGTAAACATAACACATCGCACCGTTCAAAGTGGAGATTGGTCAGATCCAGCGACTTGGGGAGGCGTAGAAAATATGCCCTTAACAGAAGCAAGAGTTCTTATTGAGGCGGGACATGTAATAACTGTTGATGGAATTTTTAATGAAAACTACCGAACCATACGAGTTGATGGTACACTTCGATTTGCTACAGACACAAACACTTCTTTAAAAGTACATACCATGGTGATCAACAATATGAGTTACGATGGCACTAAGGGGCGTTTTGAAATGGGGACAGCAATAGATCCTATTCAAGATGATTATACTGCACGATTAATTATAGATAAGTTATCAGATTTTGAAGTTACAAATACGTCAAGTGCTGATTATGATCCTCATAAAATAGGATTAGGATTAATAGCCCATGGAGAAGTATCAATATATGGTAAGAAAAAAACAGGTTATACAACATTTAATGGAACTCCAGCAGGAGTTAATTCTATAAACTTAGATAAAGTACCTGCAGATTGGGAAGTAGGAGATCATATTGTAATTGCCGGTGTACAAATAGATGCCGATGGTGATGAAGCGAGAATTATAGCAGGTATAGGAGGAAACACAATTAGTTTTCAACAAGCTTTAACAAAAAGTCATATCACCCCAACGCATACAAAATCAGGATTGACCTTAAAAGTACATGTTATCAATACCACAAGAAATGCAATTATAGAAACGGCCTATGGATTGAATAGAGTAGAAAAGATAGGTGATGAGTTTTTAGGACGTGGTCATGTCATGTTTATGCACACCAATAGTGCCGTTGTACATTATGGCGGGTTCTATAATTTAGGAAGAACCAACAAGCAAGGTGTTATGCGTAGTGTTAAGCAAGATAAAGATACAGGAGCAATACTGAGAATTGCCAACAACCCAATTGCACGATATCCTGTACATTTTCATAGAGCAGGAAACAGTTCTGAACCAGGAATTATAAAAGGATCAGCAGTGGTAAACTCACCAGGTTGGGGGTATGTAAACCATCGTAGTAATGCTATTATAGAAGACAATGTAGCCTATAATGTATCTGGTGCAAGTTTTGTTTCAGAATCAGGAGATGAAAAAGGAACCTTTAAGAACAATGTCTCTATACGATCAATAGGTAATGGATTAGAAAATTTTGCTGGAAAATTATCTTTTTTAAAAGATATAGATAAAGTAGAATTAAACATTACAAATTTTGGTTCGGCAGGAGATGGATTTTGGATACATTCACGATTGGTAGAAGTAGAAAACAACGTAGCCTCTGGGTTTACAGGAAACGGACTTATATTGTGGAATGAGGCTATAGATGGTATTATCCCTCTACCTGCAGATGGCAGTATTCCGACAAGTAATGAAGAACAAGAACCTTCTTATATACAAAAAGCTTTTTATTTTAAAGACAATCTTTGCTATGGAGGATTGAATGGGCTTAATTTTTCATTTGTTTCTGCATCAGCCTTTGGTGGTCAAAGTCAAGTAATAAATCAAGTATGTTACAATATTACTTATGGGGTTAGAAGAAAATATGATACTTCTATAATTATAGACAATGCAGTTTTAATTGGTAATTTAGAACATCCTGTTGGTGATGCGAGTAAAACTCACAGTAATGGGCATGCAATAATTTTCTTGAACCCTCATGCAGAAGGTTTTTTGAATGGTTTAGATTTTGAACATCGAAAAGCAAATGCTGGTGTTTTAGAAGGCGGCTATTTTAACAATATCAATAATATCAGAATCAATATTAGACATGATAGAGATCAAAATGTAGTATTTAATAAAGACATACAATTCGGAACTTTATCTGCACAAGCAATTGCCAATGTGGTAGCTGATAACATTCCTGGGTTTGACGGGAATCAATACAACTTTTTTGGTTATTCAGATACCCCTTCTAAAAAGGATGATGGTTTTGTAGATAATACACCTCCCGGAGGCCCTGGTAAGGTATCAAATATGCTTATCCAACAAACCAATGGAAACTACAAAAAAACGTACCTACAAACAGAACAAAATATCAATTTCACTCCGTGGCCGTCGCCCAATGCAGATGTTGACGCCAATTGGTTGGATAAAACAAATGGAGACTTACAAGTACTTCTAGGAACAGACCCCGTATTGTACAAAGGAGCTGTTTTCTCAAAAGAATATTATGATAATGCCGTTATTGAAATACCAGCAGCCAATAAAAAGTACTTTAATGTAGTATTGGGTCCAGAAACTTCAACAGCGCCTTTTATTGACATGTATGTTAGAGACAGTATCGTTGATTTAGAATTAAAAATAGCGACTTCTATAGTCTTAGATATTACAGATGTTGTGTATGATCCAAATTTGTTTGGAGTGACTTATTCGGTTGAATCTAATTCTGATGCTACGTTTGCCACAGCAACTGTTGTAGGAAATAATTTAACCTTAAACGGACTATCTTTAGGAACTACTACTATTGAGATAAAAGGAACAAATGTAAACGACACCAATGAATTTGTAATCGATGTTTTTGATCTAACGATTATCTCTAACGATGTATCTTTAGTAGCAACAGATGACGCTTATACTATCAATTACAATACTGCAACAGACCTTACAGTATTAGAAAACGATAGTTGGACAGAAGGTTATGAAGCTACTATTGTATCGGCAACACAAGGTGCAAACGGAAGTACAAGTATCAATCTTGACGGAACTATCAATTATATACCAACCCTAAATTATAGCGGTGCAGATTCTTTTACTTATACCTTAGAGGATGTGTATGGAACTCAGATCACAGCGACAGTAAATATACAAGTCAATTCAATAGCTCCTGATTATTCAATCTCTGTAGAAGAAGGGCAATCGGTTCTATTAGACGCACTAGCAACAGTAAATTCAACCACCAACGGAGCAGATGGTACTGTTAGTTTTTTAGGGAGTAATGTAACCTACACACAAACCAATACAGGACATGATGGAGCGGATCAATTTACTTATACAATAGGTGCAAGTACAGGTACAGTAACACTAATTATTTTACCCGAAACAAGTATCGAAACACCATTTGAAGGACCAGAGGCACTGTTTTATGATAATTTTGAAAGTGGTGATTTTGCAACAGAAAATTGGACACTAGGAGAACCTAATAACAACAACAATAATATAGATTTTGTCACTTTTAAGGCCTACAAAGGGAATTCTGCTCGTATTAGACATGGAGGGTATATTCAAAATCAATTCAGCACCATAGATTATCACGATATTATTGTGTCGTTTTATAGAAAAACAAAAATTGTTGATGCGGGAGATTATTTTGAATCACTTTGGAGTATTGATGGTACAACGTGGCATCCTATAGAACCTCTTATTGACCACTCTCAAGACTGGGCATTTGCTAGAATAGAGCTACCACCAGCTGCAAACAACCAAGCAACAATATATATCAAGTTTGATGTAGAGTCTAGTCGTGCCGCAGAAAAAGCATATTTAGACGAAGTTTTAGTTACAGGAACTCCAACAGTAAATGGTATAATTCCAACTCCTGAAATTACAGTAGTAAATCAAGTAATTGGAAGTACTCTAATTTTTGAAGGTGTACTCAATACAGATATTGAAAACTCTATCACCATTACAAACGAAGGTGATGGTGATTTAGAACTAGAAGACTTCCAAATTTCTGGAGTAAACTTCTCGATCCAAAACAATCAATTACCAAGTGTTTTAAAACCTTCAAATAGTACCGTTGTTAAAATTTTAGCAAGTTCTATATCAAACACCCCAGAAAATGGAACATTAACGTTTACATCTAATGATGCCGATGAAAATAATTATACTATTGAGCTGGTAACTGCATCAGTGGTATTAGGTATTAATGACCCAACACTAGAAAATAGATTGATAATATATCCTAACCCAACTAACAGTTTTATAAACTTTAGAGGAACTCAAAAAGAGAACATTCGTAATATTGATATTTTTAATATTGCAGGCCAAAGAGTTTTACACAAAGAGATTAATGAGATATCTCAATTACATAATTTTGATTTGGGTAATTTGAGTAACGGAGTTTATTATCTTAGAATCTATTCAAAGGACAACAACATAACAACTATAAAATTATTGGTTAATAACAAGTAGCAGTTTTACCAAAGTGCCTTTCTTCTTTTAATGACGCTTGTTTCTTTATATGAACAGGCGTCATTTTGATATTATAAAGTAAAATATTGTTTTAGATATGGCAACTAACATTGTTTGGATACATTGATGGCTCTGCCTCAGGGTAGTTCATTTTTTCGTTTTAAACTGATTTCTGCTCTTTTACCGTTTACGGTAATTCTCGCATAAAGTGGTGCTTTTCCATTTTGAACTTTAGAAAGTTTTAGCCAAAACAGAATACTGAAAGTGGTAGAAGTCTTCATAAATCTTTCGTCTTTTAATTAAACAATTAGTTAACTGACGAAAGTCAAATCAATAATATTCGGTTACCTTTATTACTAGTTTGGAGTTAGGTAACCGATTAGGTCACTTTTTTAATCATATTCAATCATATCTTATGATTGTCTAAAAACTACAAAACCTTGATAATCGTACGACTATCAAGGTTTTACTATAGATTGACTACTAAATTTGTCGGGGTGGCAGGATTCGAACCTGCGACCTCCTCGTCCCAAACGAGGCGCG
>CAZUFO010000030.1:0-3112 GCA_964619615.1 uncultured Lutibacter sp.
AGATTTTGCAACTAACATAGATACTGCAGCGTCTCCAGTAACATTTACCATTGTTCTACACATATCTAAAGGTCTATCAATCGCAAAAATTAAGGCCAATCCTGCTTCTGGAATCCCGGCATAACCCAATACCCCAACTAACATAACCATTCCAGCACCTGGAACCGCAGCTGAACCTATTGATGCTAAGGTTGCTGTGGCAATAATCCCTAACTGTGTTCCTAGTGTTAAGTCCATACCAAATGCTTGCGCAATAAATACTGCTGCTACGGCTTGGTATAAACTGGTACCATCCATATTTATCGTTGCCCCAACTGGCAATACAAAACTTGAAACCTCTTCTTCTACACCAAGATGTTCTGTAACTCTTTCCATAGTAACAGGTAAAGTAGCTGCACTTGAACTTGTTGAAAATGCTAATAATTGTGCAGGAGAAATTCCTTTCATAAAAAATTTAGGTTTCTTTTTAGTAAACACAAATACTAAAATATTGTAAAACACAATCATTATTAACAGGCCTCCAATAACTGTTAGTGCATACCATCCTAATGCCTTAAATAAATCTAAACTTGGCGATTCTGCAACTAAAGCTGCTAATAATGCGAAAACACCATAAGGTGCTGCGAGCATAATTAAATCAACCATTTTTAGTATTACTTCATTAAAACCATCAAAAAAACCTTTAACATATTTTCCTTTTTCTTCAGGAATTAAAATCAATCCAACTCCAAAAAATACTGCAAAAAATATGACTTGTAACATATTACGATTGCTTGTTGCAGCAGCAAATATATTCTGCGGAACTAAATCTACTAACGCTTGTAATGGTCCTTGTTCTTTTTTTAATTCTGATGCTTCTTTATATTTGGCGGTACTTCCACTATAATTTTCTACCATTTCCATTCGAGTAGTTTCACTTATAGAATGTCCTGGGTTTACTAAGTTAACTAAAAGCAATCCAATAGAAACTGATATTACAGTTGTGGCTATGTAAATTCCGATAGTTCTTCCTCCCATTGCTGATAATTTAGAAATATCTTTTAAATCAGAAACTCCTTTTATCAAAGCAGCTAAAATTAACGGAATGGCAATTAATTTTAATGAGTTGATGAATATGGCGCCAAATGGTTTCACCCAATCTTGTACCAACTCTTTACCGCCATCAAAGTTACTCATCAAAATTCCGACGATAACTCCTAAGAGCATACCTAATAAAATTTTCCAGTGTAATGCGAGTTTTTTCATAAATTTGTATTTATATTTGGCAATATAGAGTAATTTTTAATAAAAAAGTGTGCCTTTTAATCTATCAATTGAATCATAATATAATATAACAATTAAATCAATAAAAAATGAGCGGAATATTAGATTTATTAAACAGTCCTATGGGTAAGATTCTTATTAATGGAGCCAGCCAACAGTTAGGTCAAGGAAAACAACAAACAACCTCAGCTTTAAGCGCTGCTTTGCCCTTAATTTTAGGTGCAATGAAAAACAATGCTTCAACACCTAATGGTGCTGCAGGATTATTAAGTGCCCTAGGCAAAAACAAACATTCTGGAGGTGTTTTAGATAATATTGGAAGTATTATGGGCGGTAATGCCATAGATGATGATGTAATGAAAGATGGTGCCGGAATTTTGGGGCATGTTTTTAGTGGTAAAGAACAAAATGTTGCAAATGCAATAAGCAAATCAAGTGGTATTGATTTGGGTAGTGCAATGAATATTTTAAAAGTTGCTGCACCGATGGTTATGGGGTATTTAGGAAACAAAACACGTCAAAATAATATTTCAGATCAGAATGGACTTGGAAACTTATTAGGTGGTATGCTTGGTGGAAATCAGAAAAACCAGCAACAACAACAAAGCTTAGTTACCTCATTATTAGATGCCGATGGAGATGGAAGCGTAATTGATGACATTGCTGGGATGTTAATGAATGGCGGAGGCCAGAAAAAAGGAGGTCTCGGTGGATTACTTGGAGGTTTGTTCGGTGGAAAATAATTGAGATTTAAAAATAATTTTCAAAAAGGCTGAACAATGTTTAGCCTTTTTTATTGGTTATTGTATTTTTGTGACTCAAAACAAATAATGGATAAATTAAAAGAGCGTTGGGGTATCACTTCTAATTGGGAAATTTTAGCAATACTAATTGCATTCTCTATCAATGGGTCTTTTTCTGCTTGGGTTGCAAAACCACTAGCTGAGTTTATTGGAATTAATGCTGAAGTTGATGGTTGGTTATATTGGGTCATAAAAATTCCTCTAATTTTTATAATTTATCAAATTACATTACCATTATCTGGCTGGCTGGTTGGTCAATTCAAATTCTTTTGGAATATGGAAAAGAAAATGTTAAAACGCATGGGGTTTAAACGTTTTTTTTCAGAAGAATAATTCTTTTCACAAATCTTGTAATTACAGCTGCTTTTTTACTACTATAAAAATGTATTTTTATTTTTTAAAACATAAAAGATGTCTAAAACATATTACAATCCTGATGATTTAAGAAAGTTTGGTAAAATAACCGAATGGAGCGAAGAATTAGGGACTAAATTTTTCGATTATTATGAAAAAGTTTTTGAAGAAGGTGCTTTAACAGCACGAGAAAAATCTTTAATCGCTTTGGCTGTTTCGCATACAGAACAATGCCCTTATTGTATTGATTCTTACACAAAAGATAGTTTGCAACGTGGTATTACTAAAGAAGAAATGATGGAAGCCATTCATGTAGGTGCTGCAATTAAAAGTGGGGCAACCTTAGTACATGGAGTGCAGATGATGAATAAGCACGATAAACTATCAATGTAAGCAGAGAATTAATTTTGAAATTAAAATTGAATGAATCGCTTATTCCAACGAAAGTTGGAATCTCATTAAAAACACTAAAGCAAGTTCCGTACAAATGAAAAAATCACTTTTAGCAAGAAATAACGATTTAGCAAATACCAATCGTCAGTTAGAAATTTTATCGAACGGGATTTTTGCGAATGGTGAATTACCTACATTTTCAAAAAAAATAAAAGAAACCAATCAGTTTCCATTACAGCCAAAACAGTTAGAGGTTTTTCAAATTAATTTGGGTTATATGTGCAATCAGGTTTGTGCGC
>CAZUFO010000030.1:3128-19564 GCA_964619615.1 uncultured Lutibacter sp.
CATGTTGATGCGGGTCCTGACAGAAAAGAAATAATGACCAAAGAAACAATGCTACAATGTTTAGAGGTCATCAAAAAAACAAAAGCACATACGCTAGATTTAACTGGTGGCGCACCAGAAATGAATCCGAACTTTAGATGGTTTGTAGAAGAAGCAAGTAAAACAGGAATTAACGATGTAATTGTCCGCTCTAATTTAACCATAATTAGAGCGAATAAAAAATATTACGACTTACCTCATTTTTTTAAGAAACACAATATTCATGTAGTTTCTTCAATGCCACATTGGACCCGTGGCAAAACAGATAAACAACGTGGAAGTGGGGTTTTTGATAAATCTATTAAAGCCTTACAAGAATTAAATGCTATCGGTTATGGAATGCCCAACAGTTCTTTAAAACTAGATTTAGTTTACAATCCATCTGGTGCATTTTTACCGAGTAATCAGCAAGAAATGGAAAATCAATTCAAAAAAGCATTGAAAGAAGATTTTAATATCGATTTTCATAATTTATTTTCCATTACAAATTTACCTATCAGTCGATTTTTAGATTATTTAATTGCCTCTAATAATTATGAAGATTATATGTACGCATTGGTTGAAGCATACAATCCTGAAGCCGTAAAAAGCGTCATGTGTACCAATACTATTTCGGTAAGTTGGGATGGTTTTTTATATGATTGCGATTTTAATCAAATGCTAAATTTAAAAGTAAATAGTAAGATAAAACACATTTCAGAATACAATGAAACTATTTTACAAAACAGAACTATTATTATCAACCAACACTGTTATGGCTGTACTGCTGGCGCAGGTAGTAGCTGTCAAGGTGCAGTTGCCTAGTATTCAATATCGTTATCCGTATTTTACCGATAATTTTTAATAATCATTTAAATAAATATGAAACATTTTATTACAATTATCGCTTTTATTTTTGCATTTTCTATATATGCACAAAATGATCTCTCGGCACTATTAACAGAATTTAATAAAGAAAGTGTTTCTTATATTTCTGTAGATAAACTAAATGAAATTTTAAAACAAACTCAAAATGAAAAAATTATTCTACTCGATGCACGTGAGAATATAGAATATGAGGTAAGCCATATAAAAAATGCAATTTTTGTTGGATATGATAAATTTAGTATAGATAAAACAAAAAAAGAATTGTTAGATAAAAATGCAAAGATTATTGTGTATTGCTCTTTGGGTATTCGCTCTGAAGATATTGCAGAAAAGCTTCAAGAAGCAGGCTATACTAATGTGTTTAATTTATATGGTGGAATTTTTGAATGGAAGAATAATGAAAATCAAGTTTTTAATAATAATGAAAAAGTAACTGAAGAGGTCCATACCTTTAGTAAAGAGTGGAGCAAATGGCTAAAAAAAGGAAAGAAAATTTATGAGTAAAGAATTGCTGATTGTTTTCGTGAAAAACATAAAATTAGGAAAAGTAAAAACAAGATTGGCTTCGAAGGTTGGAAACCAAGTAGCTTTTATCATTTACAAAGAACTAGTAAAAATTACTGAAAATGCAACTAAGAATATTAAAATAGATCAAATTATTTATTTTTCTGATGTAATTATTGAAAACAAATGGGAAGGAGTTTCTAAAGCAGTACAAGAAGGCGTCAATTTGGGAGAGCGAATGAAAAATGCTTTTCAAGATGGTTTTAAAAAAGGGTATGAAAAAATTATTTTAATAGGTTCTGATTTACCCGATATTTCTAAAAATATAATAACGCAAGGTTTTGATAAATTATCAACTCATAATACTATTTTTGGCCCAGCAGAAGATGGTGGTTATTATTTAATTGGCTTATCTAAAATGGATGAAACTATCTTTCAAAACAAACCATGGAGTAAGCCTGAGTTATTAAAGGATACTTTGTTAGAATTAAAAACTAAACATTTAAAAGTGGGTCTTCTTGAAACTTTAAATGATATAGATACTTTTGAAGATTTAAAAAAATCTACCTTTTATAAAAACAATATCTATATTCAAGAGCTCATCAAAAAGATTCCTAATTAATGAAACACCAACAACTATTAGAAACAACCGATTTTTTAAAATCAAAAGGGTTTAAAAACCCAGAAGTTGGAATCGTTCTTGGCACTGGTTTAGGAAAATTGGTTGATGAGATTTGTATTGAACATGAAATAACGTATGCTAACATTCCAAATTTCCCCACAGCAACGGTAGAATTTCATTCAGGAAAATTAATTTTCGGAACACTTTCTGGCAAAAAAGTAATAGTGATGTTAGGGCGTTTTCATTTATATGAAGGCTATTCACTTTGGGAAATAACTTTCGGAATTAGAGTAATGCATCAATTAGGTATTAAAAACTTATTAATTTCAAATGCAGCAGGTGCGATTAATTCAACCTATAAAAAAGGAGAGTTAATGTTGATAGACGATCACATAAATTTACAAGGCGGTTCTCCCCTAGCATTTAATAATGTGAGTGATTTTGGAGATCGTTTTGCTGATATGCTCGAACCATATTCTAAAAAAATGAATTCCCTTTTGAAATCAATTGCAAAAAATAACGACATTGTATTACAAGAAGGTGTTTACGCTGGTGTTTTTGGTCCGCAGTTAGAAACTAGAGCGGAATATAGAATGTTGCAAATTTTAGAAGTAGATGCCGTTGGAATGAGTACCGTACCAGAAGTTATTGTTGCAAAACATTTAAATTTACCTTGTATTGCTATTTCTGTATTAACGGATGAATGCGATCCGAAAAATTTAAAACCAATTGATATTAGTGAAATAATAGCAATAGCGGGTAAAGCAGAACCAAACATGATTTTACTATTTAAAGAGTTAATAAACAAATTAGATAATTAGACTATTAGATTTTTGGATTATTAGTCTCTAAAAAATCTAAATATCCAACAATCAAAAAACCCAAAGAAAATGAGTTATTTAGAAACCACACATAATGTATATAAAGAAGCGGCTTTAACACCAGATGTTGGCCTATGCTGTACAACCAACCCAATTTGGGAATTACCTGGATTAAAGATTCCACGGATTATGCAAGAAATGAATTATGGATGCGGAAGTACAGTTCACGCACGTGATTTAACCAACAATCCGAAAATGCTATATGTCGGCGTTGGAGGTGGAATGGAATTGCTACAGTTTGCTTATTTTAACAGACAAAAAGGCGGCGTAGTTGGTTTGGATGTAGTTGATGAAATGTTAGAAGCTTCTCGCAAAAACTTTAAGGAAGCGGAAGAACAAAATGATTGGTTTAAAAGCGAATTTGTTGATTTACGCAAAGGTGATGCCATGAATTTACCTGTTGAAGATAGTTCTATTGATGTTGCAGCACAAAACTGCTTGTTTAACATTTTTAAATCTGACGATTTGAAGAAAGCCATTGCAGAAATGTATCGTGTTTTAAAACCACATGGCAAATTAGTTATGAGCGACCCAACCTGTGAGCAACCTATGAATGATGAATTACGCAACGATGATCGCTTACGTGCGTTATGCCTGAGTGGAAGCTTATCAATTGCTGATTACGTGAAAGCGTTAACCGATGCTGGCTTTGGCACTATTGAAATTAGAGCACGTAAACCGTATCGAATTTTAGATCCAAAAAATTACCCAACTGATGAGTTAATTTATATTGAAAGTATTGAAGTTGCTGCAATAAAAGATCCGATGCCAGAAGATGGACCATGTATTTTTACAGGTAAAGCAGCAATATATTATGGTGAAGAAGACTTTTTTGATGATAATAAAGGACATACTTTACTTAAAAATCAACCTATTGCTATTTGTGATAAAACCGCTAAAATGCTTGGCAATTTAGGTAGAAATGATATTTTTATTAGTGAAAGCACTTATCATTATGATGGAGGAGGTTGTTGTTAAAATATTTAAATACATTCAAAAAAAATGGAGAAATATATAGAAATCATAAAAAATTCTTATACTGGTTATTGGGATTATCTTAAACGAGAACTCTTATTTCAAAATAATTGGGATAATTATTTTTACGGACTAATAGTTATTTCGCTGATTGTGTGGTTATTAGAAGTTATTTTTCCTTGGCGAAAAAACCAATCTATTTTTAGAAAAGATTTTTGGTTAGACACCTTTTATATGTTCTTTAATTTCTTTTTATTGAATTTAATCATATTGATAGCCTTATCTAATGTCGTTTCTCAATTTTTTAATGATATTTTAAGTACAATAGGTTGGTCTATTTCAAACTTTCAATGGTTTGATGTTGATGAATTACCAAAAGCATGGGGTCTTCTTATCTTTTTCTTGGTTAGCGATTTTATACAATGGAATACGCATAGACTATTACATCGCATTCCTTTTTTATGGAATTTTCATAAGGTGCACCATTCGGTAAAACAAATGGGGTTTGCAGCGCATTTACGTTATCATTGGATGGAACCTGTAGTTTATAAATCTTTACTTTATATTCCCATTGCTATTATTGGAGGTTTTGATGCACAAGATGTTGCTATTGTTTATTTTTTTAGTATCGTAATAGGTCACTTAAACCATGCTAATTTAGGTTGGGGCTATGGGTTTTTAAAATATGTTTTTAATAGCCCAAAAATGCATATTTGGCATCATGTTAAAGAACTACCTAAAGATCGAAGACATGGAGTTAATTATGGACTAACTTTAAGTATTTGGGATTATTTATTTAAAACCAATTATATTCCGCATGACGGAAGAGATATAGAATTGGGTTTTGACGGAGATGAAGATTTTCCGCAAAATTTCCTTGAACAAGAGCTTTATCCACTAATAAAAAAAAATTAAAAATATTGTCCAATACCAAAGACTAATCCTTGTGATGCGCCTTTGGTTAATCCGTATCCGTAATCTATTCTAAAAACCGCATTGTATATTTTCTTATGAATCAACCGCAAACCAATACCTGAATACACTTGAATATTTTCATTTTTTGTAAAATCACTTAATTTTCCTCCAGGATTTCTCCATGATCCAGCATCAATAAATGCATTTCCCTGCAAACTAAACCAGTTTTTTTCATATAACGTATATCTATATTCTGTATTTAAAACGATACTGCCCGTACCTCTATCCACAATAATTCCAACACCTCTTAAATTAATATTGTTATCGAGTGCAAATGGTGCAAATGGCGTATCATCATTTGTTGCCAAACCAATGCGTAATCGATTTGCCCAATTCCCTCGTTCTCCTACTCTTTTAAAATAAAAAAAATCATTCCAAGCAATATAGAAAGGCTGATTATAATTATTATCAGAGATAACTAATTGAGCGTACAATTGACTTTTAAACCCTTCTAAATATTGGTAGGAATAATCGAGATTATCATAATTATACACAAACTTCAATAATTTCTTATCAATATCTAACTGATTTGGAATTTCAACGACAACATCTCCACTTATAAAACCATATTTTTCATTAAAAAAATTAATTCCAAACTGAATATTATTTTTAAAGTTTAATTCATACAAACCAAGTATTTCATACGAAACATTATTATACAAATAGTTTATTACGCCATCATCAAAATACAATGGCTCTTCGCTTTTCCAATTCAAATAATTTATTGCCAATCCAAATTTGTTTGAAAATAAATAAGGTGCTCGAAAGCTTACTGCATAAGAGTCGTGCCCATTATTTTGATACGAACCACCAAACCCAATATTTCTACCAAATAAATTAAATTCATATAAACCTACTCTAAAAGCAAGGCGTTCATTGGTGGTTGTCCAAATATTAAGTTCAGGAATAATGGTGAAATTTTCTTCAATCGTTAAAATAATTTTACTTTTCTTTTCTTTAACATCTATAACTTGGTATGTAGCATGAGATATACCAGGCAATCTTTTTAAACGAATAATATCCTTATTTAAAATTGTAGAATCTAGTATTTTTCCTTTCTGAGTTTCTAATATCTTTTTTATAAATGAAGTTTTTGTTTTTTGATTTCCTTGTATTATAACCTCATCAATTATTTTATCTTGACAATAAGCATGACTTATTATCATAAAAAAAAATCCTAAGAAAAGTATAATCTTTTTCATTTCACTATAAACGATTTTTCAATCACTGTATTTACCCAATTATCTAGACTTACATCCATTAAAGTAAAATTATACGTTGCATCAATTATTAAATCTGGAGGAGTTTGTGTAGTAATATTCAAAACAACATTTGATGTATTGTAATATTGAAAATTGTTTTCGTACGTGTAAGTACCTGATAACAAATCATTATTATCATCAGAAATTACTTGAAAATATATGGCGTTACCTTCATTTTCATTATCAATCCAAGTAAACTTTGGCATGGTAGATTCGTTTTGATCAATTTCAACTACATCATTCCAAACAGTATGTTTTGTCTGATGTTTTATTCGAATTGGATTTGACAGTTTTATCTCGTTTCCAAATTCATACGTAATAATAACCCAATTTTCTTGTTTGAAGTTTTTTTTAAAAACCTCCAAATAACCATTAAAAAAAGGTTGTTCAACAATATCAATTCTTTGGTAAGCTGTAAAGTCATTTTTATCAACTTCAGAATTAATTGTTTCGTAAAATCTTATGTTTTTAGCATTGGGTATTGGGTAATAAAAAACCAGCACTTCATTAGTTATAGCATCACTTGCAGCACAGGAAATAACTGCACCTACTTCAACAGTTTTATTTTTTATATAGGATGCCAATACTCTATCAGTATCAATTACCTCATCATTATAGCACGAAATTGTAACTAACCCAAGAAATACAATTAGTAAAAACTTCATTTTAATTATTATAAGAAGATAAAAATAATGATAATTGTGTTATAATCGGTCTTGTTCTTGTATAAGGATAATTAGTTGTTTTTAGAAACTTTTTTTTAGATGCTGGCAACGTATCAATTTCGCTCAAACGTCATTATTTCTAGTGAATTTGCTGGATAAAACCCACCTATTTCAAACTTATTATTATTAATTATTCGGTATGAAACTATTACTGGGTTTTTTTCATCACATTCGTTACAACTCAGTTCAAGTTGGTTTTTATTTAGCAATTTAATAGTGTACGTTGAAATGATTTCAATATCAATAAATGTTTGAATAAGCTGTTTTTGTGAAGAGAACTCTAATATTACTCTTCCGTTTATAGGAGTAACTTCCGTAAATTTTCCAATCAAAATTCCGTTGTTTTCTTCTGTCTCCGAATTTGAGCAAGAAATTAACCCGATAGTCATTATTAATAATCCTATTATTATTTTCATTGTATTCAATTTATTTGCAATATTTGATTCTTGCGTTTTCAACAGTTTTTAAAAAAGCCCTCTTAATCCAACACTATAAGATTGTCCTAAACCTTGAAAATTATGACCTCTTACAAATTGATCAAAGGATACTTCTAAATTCAACACATCTGATATTTGATATTTACCACCAAAACCTAATGACGTAGAATTTTGAGCAAAGTCATTTCCTAAATCAATTAGAAATGATTGTTTTCCATTTATAAATACCGTTGTTTTCGGTGAAGGAAAATAACTCAAAAAAGCACTAAACGGTAAAAATAAGCTATTATTAGCAAATCGCTCTGTTATGTTTGAATTTATAGGGTTGGCATCAGCACTTTTTTCTCCAAAATTAAAACCTAAATCTACTTCTGTAAAGACTTGCCATTTATTACCTCCAAAAGTTTTATCATAAAAGAATTTAGTTTCCCAAAAAATACTTCTTTTATCTAAATAAGGTAAGGCCGCTTTATCTTTAAAAATTGGTAAATAAACTGATGAAGTAAACGAAAAGTTTGCAACGCTTGCAAATGGCTGTACTCTAATTGACGGTGCTATTGTTGTTAGACCACTTCTTGCTTGAAAATTATTTTCAAATTTAAAGACATCTAAAGCATCGGCTCCACCAAAAGCATTAGAACGAATTTGAAAAATAAATCCTATGTTTATTCTAGAGTTTTCACTAACACCTGTATATATTTCTGTAGTGTTTGTAAAAAACGATTCTCTTAGAATATCGACTGAATTACTGCCTGCATCTGTACGCTTTGTTTGCGTGTATAAACTGTTAAAAAATTTAATATCCCATTGTCCTTTTTTCAACAATTTAGACGGGGTGTATTCTTGTATATTACTTGTTTCTTTAACAGGTTCTTTTTCTTGAGAAAACGCTGAGAATGTTACAGTAAATATAAATAATATGGTTGCTATTTTTTTCATTTTTGTTGTTTATTGTTTGTTTATATTCCAGTTATACGTAAAGTATGTTAATTTATAATTGTTTGGTATTTTTTCTTTTCGATATGTATTTATAAAATCGATTTCAGTAATTCCATTCATCGTGAAGTCTTCTTTATACCACTTCATTATTTCTGAAGCTTCGACACGTTTCTTTTTAGTATTTACTTTTAAAAAACTACCATTAATTGCTATTTTAGTTTGAGTTTCTAGCAGTAAATCTAATGTGCTTGGCAAATAGGCTTTATTAATCAAAGGCGGACAACCAATAGCACCACAAACCAATACAAAATGAAACCGAGGGTCCATAAATTGCGCTCTCAATAATTTATGCTCAATATCGTTTAATGTAATGCTTTTCCCTCCTAATTTATAGGTGATTTTATCAAAAAAACCAGATTTATCTAAAGGAGATTTTATAGGGTAGTTATTTACAATCCCTTTTATTACAGCTAAGTTGTATGCATTTATCCAAAAAGCTTGGTACGTTAAGGCATCATCTTTTGTTACTGAAACTTTTTCAGCCAACGCAAGCAATTCATTCAATCCTTCTTGATTGCTTTTTATAGCAGCATATCCCACTTTACCATCAACAACATATTCTTTAAAAAAAGTGTCTGATTTCTCAAAAAAATTATCAATTTCTTGTGAAAACCCTTGTAAAGAGAATAATATAAATAGTACTATTATTTGTTTCTTCATGTCTAATTATATTTTTAGCAAATTACTATCTTAATTGTCGAAAACAATGTAAGATACCTTACATAAAAATTTTAATAAAAATATTTTCTTTGTTTTCCAATTAAGTTAATATCTTTAATCACGACTTATCTTTCAAATCTAATAAAAATATGGAGCATATTGTAATTATCGGTAACGGAATTTCTGGTGTTACTGTTGCAAGACACATTAGAAAGCTATCAAACAAAAAGATAACTATAGTTTCTGCAGAACATGATTACTTCTTTTCTCGAACCGCATTAATGTATGTATATATGGGTCATATGAAATTTGAACATACGCAACCCTATGAAAATTGGTTTTGGGAAAAGAATCGAATCAACCTTAAAAATGGTTATGTAAAAAAAATAGACACAGATAATAATACATTGCTGTTTTCTGATAATGAAACGCTCGAATATGATAAATTAATTATTGCAACAGGTAGCAAACCAAACAAATTTGGCTGGCCAGGTCAAAATTTAAACGGCGTTATGGGAATGTACCATAAACAAGATTTAGAAAACTTAGAAAAACATGCACCTAATAATAAAGTATGCAAACGTGCCGTAATTGTTGGTGGTGGTTTAATAGGAATTGAGCTTGCTGAAATGCTAAATTCTAGAAATATTCCAGTAACATTTTTAGTGCGTGAAGGTAGTTTTTGGAATGGAGTTTTACCAAAAGGTGAAAGCGAAATGATCAATAGGCATATTAAAAATCACCATATAGATTTACGTTTAAACACCAATTTAAAAGAAATAAAATCAGATGAAAACGGCAACGTAAAATCGATTATTATTGAAGAAACTGGCGAAGAAATATTTTGTAATGTTGTTGGCTTAACTGCTGGCGTTACTCCAAATATTAATTTTATTAAAGATTCAACTATTGAAACTGGACGTGGAGTAAAAGTCAATCGATTTTTAGAAACCAATATAAAAAATATTTATGCTATTGGCGATTGTGCAGAACAACATGAAGCAATTGGGCAACGAAGACCCATTGAAGCGGTTTGGTACACTGGCAGAATGATGGGTGAAACTTTGGCACAAACTATCTGTGGAAATAAAATGGAATACAAACCAGGACATTGGTTTAACTCTGCTAAATTTTTAGATATAGAATACCAAACTTACGGTTGGGTATTTGCCCAGCCAAGAGAAAATGAAACTCATTTTCATTGGAAACATAAAGGTGACACCAAATGTATTACTATTTGTTTTGATACAAATACGAATGAGTTTTTAGGAATTAATACCTTCGGAATTAGAATGCGACATGAAGTATTTGACAAGTGGTTAACCGAAAAACAATCGGTAGATTATGTGATTAATCAACTGGCAGATGCAAATTTTGATCCAGAGTTTTACAAACAATACGAGCCTGAAATCATTACTTTATTTAACAATCAATTTCAAATAGCCTAATACATATGAATACTAACAATAGTATGTCATTAGCAAAACCAGAAGCTAATGATTTATCAATAAAACAAAAAATAGCAATTGCGCTAGGCACTGTGGGGATGTTCATTCTAATATTAGCACTCGCAAATATCACTTTATCTAATAATGGAGCGTTATTAACTATTGCATTAGTTTTAATTTCTGCTGGAACAGTTCTCTTCGCAAATGATGCTTATTTAAACAAATTAGAAGGAATAAAAAATGATGGCACTTGGTTTAAATCCATTTCATCACGAGGGGTTTTAGGATGGATTACCGGAATTATATTGACCTCTTTTTATGTGGTTTTATATTTTTACCCATATTTATTAGGGCAAGGCACAAACGGAAATCCAAACACTGGTTTAATTTCTTTATTTGATCCTTTAAGCAGGATGTTAAGTGGCAATGCTGCAAGTCAGTGGTTTGTTTATGGTACATTATATACAGTAGCTATTTTGGTATTCGGATATAAATACATCTTAAAATACCGCCACAATCGATATCAACAATTACGCACTTTTTCTGTGATGTTCTTTCAATTAGGCTTTGCTTTTTTAATCCCAGAGTTTATGGCTCGATTAAATTCTGATACGTTTAAATTACCGTATTACGATTTAAAAAACATGTGGCCGTTAAACTATTACAATTTTGAGCAATATAGGATTGACGATTTTATAAATGCCGGAAATATTGGGATGGCATTACTTATTTTTGGAGTACTTTCTATTTTTGTTGTGTCGCCTATTCTTACTTATAAATATGGTAAACGCTGGTATTGTTCTTGGGTTTGTGGTTGTGGTGGTTTGGCAGAAACTGTTGGAGACCCTTTCAGACAATTATCATCTAAAAAATTATCGGCTTGGAAACTAGAACGCTGGTTAGTACACACCGTTTTGGTTTTTGTTGTATTGATGACTACAGCAGTTATTTACACCTATTTAGGATATGAGCCAACAAAATATTGGTTAACAAAAGGAGTGTTTTTAGCCTTGGTTGTCGGTCTTTTAACATTGGTTTTTACTATTACAATGCTTTTTAAACGAAATGAATTGGGAAAGGACGCACGTTACGGAGCCATCGGATATTTTGTAATTATAATAGTACTTATTGCAATGCATTATTTTAATAACGAATCAAAACTATTTATTTTTGAAGCAGAAACGTTACGATCTTCCTATGGCTTTATGATTGGCGCCATTTTTTCTGGTGTTGTTGGTACAGGATTTTATCCTATTCTTGGCAATAGAGTTTGGTGCAGATTTGGATGTCCAATGGCAGCAATTTTAGGGTTTCAACAACGTATGTTTTCACGATTTAGAATTACAACAAATGGAGGACAATGTATTTCGTGTGGTAACTGTTCTACCTATTGCGAAATGGGTATTGATGTTCGTGCTTATGCTCAAAAGGGTGAAAACATTGTGCGCTCAAGTTGTGTTGGCTGTGGTGTTTGTTCGGCAGTTTGCCCAAGGGGAGTTTTAAATTTAGAAAATGATACGATGGATGGCAGAATTAATCCAACTGAAATATTATTGGGTAATGATGTAGATTTAATGGATTTAGTGAATCAAAAATAGTAATCAGTATGCAGTCAACAGTTATCAGTCTTATTCTCTTCATGGTCTTAAGCACTTACGCTCAAAAATCATATCAAAAAATATATTTTGAAAATGGAAACCTAAAAGCGGAAGGTTGGATCAAAAATAATCAAAAAATCGATTATTGGAAATTCTATTATTCAACAGGAACGTTACAAAAAGAAGGTGGTTTTTTAAATGATAAACAACTAAAGTATTGGTACTTTTACCGCCAAAATGGTTCGCTAGAAAGAGAAGGTCATTTTATAAAAGGGTTAAAAAATGATTGGTGGTTATTTTATAATGAACATAAAGAAATAGTTAAAAAATGTCAGTTCAAAAACAATCAAAAAGATGGTTTTTGTTTTCGTTATAAAAACAACAAGGTAATAAAAGCCCAAAAGTATAAAATTGGAATAAAAGTAAAAGAATGGACTGATTATGAGTCCTTCATAAAAGAAAATAAATTATCAGACCTCAAATGACACTAATAAAAGTCATCATCCCTGCTTTTAACGAAGCAGCATCAATAGCAAAAGTAATAAGCGAAATACCATCAATAGTTGAAGAAATTATTGTGGTGAGTAATAACTCCACAGACAATACTGAAATCAACGCAAAAAACGCAGGAGCAACTGTTTTAAAAGAGCCTAAAAAAGGATACGGATATGCTTGCCTTAAAGGAATGGAATACATTTCTCGCTTCGACTCCGATCAGCGACCAGATATTATTGTATTTTTAGATGGAGATTATAGCGATTTCCCTGAAGAACTGACAAAAATTGTAACGCCGATAATTAATGATGATTTAGATTTTGTAGTTGGTGCTCGTGTAAAAGAATTAAGAGAAACTGGCTCGATGACTCCTCAACAAATTTTCGGAAATTGGTTGGCTACTTTTTTAATGAAACTGTTTTTTAATGCAAAATTTACAGATTTAGGACCTTTTAGAGCCATTAAATATGATAAACTGATTGAACTTAACATGGAAGATAAAACCTATGGCTGGACAGTTGAAATGCAATTAAAAGTTCTGAAACAGAAAATGACTTATTTAGAAATACCTGTTAACTATAAAAATAGAATTGGGGTCTCAAAAGTTTCTGGTACGGTAAAAGGTAGTATCTTTGCAGGATTTAAAATTTTAGGTTGGATCTTTAAATATAGTTTTAAATAATGTTTCTCGAAATTCTTATTATAGTAGTCTATACAATTGCTTTACTGTTAATTTTCATGTATTCTTTAGCGCAATTAAATTTATTGTTCAATTATTTAAAAGCACAAAAAGTAAAAGACACATCACCCAAGTTTGATTTAACAAACCCTAATGAAATTCCGTTTATAACCATACAACTTCCTGTTTATAACGAATTGTATGTAATGGAGCGTTTGTTAAACAACATTGCATTGATTGAATACCCGAGAGAAAAATTGGAAATTCAAGTATTGGATGATTCTACAGACGAATCTTTAGAAACTACTGAAAAGCATATCAAACAATTGCAAAAAACAGGTTTAGACATTAAACATATTTTAAGAGAAAATCGTGTTGGGTTTAAAGCGGGTGCATTAAAAGAAGGTTTAAAAGTTGCAAAAGGTGAATTCATTGTCATTTTTGATGCCGATTTTCTTCCACAAAAAGATTGGTTAAAACTCACAATTCCCTATTTTAAAGATGCTAAAATTGGAGTGGTACAAACACGTTGGGGACATATAAATAGAGAATATTCCATTTTAACAAAAGTACAGGCTTTTGCACTCGACGCTCATTTTTCGTTAGAGCAAGTTGGAAGAAACAGCAAAGGTCATTTTATAAATTTTAACGGAACAGCAGGTGTTTGGCGTAAAGAATGTATCATTGACGCAGGTAATTGGGAAAACGACACACTTACAGAAGATTTAGATTTAAGTTATAGAGCACAACTTAAAAATTGGAAATTTAAATATCTAGAGAAAATTGTAACTCCAGCTGAATTACCAATAGTTATTAGCGCAGCTCGTTCACAACAATTTAGATGGAATAAAGGCGGAGCAGAAAATTTTAGAAAAATGCTTTGGCGGGTTTTAAAGAGTAAAAATATTTCCGCAAAAACAAAAATTCATGGTTTATTGCATTTGCTAAACAGCTCTATGTTTTTAAGTATTCTAATTGTAGCAATACTTAGCATACCAATGCTTTATATTAAAAATGAATATGCACATTTAAAGCCTTATTTTTATGTGATGAGTTTCTTTGTACTCAGCACCATCATATTTTTTGTGTGTTATTGGTATATGTTTAAGAATACCTATGGAGGAGGATTTAAAAATTTCTTTAAATATATCGGCGCTTTTTTTGTATTCTTCTCAATTGCGATGGGCTTTTCACTTCAAAATTCAATTGCAGTTTTAGAAGGACATTTTGGAAAACGAAGCGATTTTATTCGTACACCGAAATTCAATATCAGTAGTAAAACATCTTCGAAGGACAATAAATACATTCGTAAAAAAATACCAGCTGTAGTGATTTTTGAAGGATTATTAATGTGCTATTTTGGTTTTGGAATGTACAGCGCATTTGTTGTTGGAGATCAAGGTGCCGACTTTGGTTTATTTCCTTTTCACCTTATGTTATTTTTAGGTTTTGGCTATGTTTTTATTAATTCAATTACATCAAAAGTGTAATGTCGTTGTGGAAAACACATAAAACACTAATATTATTTACCATAATAAGTACTGGTTTTTATCTTTCGTTTGCCTATAATTTAGTTAGAACAGACTCCTTAAAATTAATTTCGCTTTATTGTGGATTGTTCTTTCTGTTTTATAAATTCATTGATTTAGGAAAATATAATTTTAAGTTTTTAGTAATAATTTCTATTCTTTTTAGATTATTATTTTTGTTTGCTATTCCAAACCTGTCACAAGATTTTTATCGCTTTATTTGGGATGGTCGCATGATTTTAAACGGAATAAATCCATACTTATTTACTCCAGAATCTTTTATTAGTATTGGTGAATTTCCAATTACACAAGCAAAAGAATTATACGACGGAATGGGTTCATTAAGTGCTAATCATTTTACAAATTACCCGCCAATTAACCAATTATGTTTTGTTATTGCTAGTTTTTTTACTGGTGAAAGTATTTTAGGTTCTGTAATAACTATGCGATTACTTATCATAATAGCAGATATTGGAACATTATATTTTGGAAGTAAACTACTTCAAAGATTAAACATTCCAGTTCACAATATCTTTTGGTATATATTAAATCCTTTTATCATTATTGAACTCACTGGTAATTTGCATTTCGAAAGTATTATGATTTTCTTTTTGGTGTGGAGTTTATATTTATTGCACACCAAAAAATGGAAATTAAGTGCAGTCGTTCTTGCCCTTTCTATTTCTGTGAAATTAATTCCACTGCTGTTTTTACCTCTGTTTTTTCAAAAATTAGGTTTTAAAAAGAGTGTAGTTTATTATAGTATTGTTGGGCTTATAACCATTGCTTTATTTTTACCGTTTTACTCACCACAATTTATAAGTAATTATACTGAAACCGTTGGACTCTGGTTTCAAAATTTTGAATTTAATGCAAGTATTTATTATATTATAAGAGCAATCGGGTATCAATTTAGGGGTTGGAATGAGATTGCTATTATTGGTAAAGCAATTCCTATACTCGTATTACTATTTGTAGTGTTTCTTACTTTTTACAGAAAAAACAAAAGCACACTTGGATTAATAATAACAATGCTCTTTGCTTTATCATTTTACTATTTTACAGCATCAACTGTACATCCTTGGTATGTAGCAACACTCGTAATTCTTTCTATATTTACCAATTATAAGTTTCCTTTGGTGTGGAGTTTTATCATTGTAATTAGTTATTTTGCATATAACAACACGAGCAATTCAGAAAATCTATGGATTATTGGTTTTGAATACGCAGTTGTTTATTCCGTATTAATTTATGAAGTATTCTTCAAAAAATGTGAAGAACCACTACTCAACTAAATCAACATTCTTCTTTTTCTGAATAAAATTTTCGTACAGCCATGCCAACGTAAAAGTTGGGAGTATATCTGTACCAAAAAAACCTGCTTCTTCACCAAAAGAAATTAAACTAGCTACTTTACCAAAAGTGCCTTTGTACATTTTTAAAATCAAATAGGCTGATAATGGCGCCCAAACAACATCCATAAACTCCCCAATTCCTGGAATAACAAAAGAAAGCATCCCAACAGCATCGTAAAATAAACTTAATAAGAGTTTTTTGTATTTTTTAGACATGCGATAAAGATAGATGTATTGTTTTTCATGCGGAAGCAGGAATCCATTTTTTTATTTTATATTCCATATCAATTGATGAGATTTCTCTTCATTCGCTCCTCTTTCATTCGGAATGACAACTACAAATGATTAAACCCAAAATAACTAATGACTAAAAAACTACTTCTTCT
>CAZUFO010000030.1:19607-22379 GCA_964619615.1 uncultured Lutibacter sp.
AATTTTGGATTGATAACTATTTGACAATATCCTTGATTTTTATTATTCACATAATAATCTTGATGATATTCTTCCGCAACATAAAAAACATCAAATGCAGTTACTTCAGTAACAATTTTATCATCAAATATCTTAGCGGTATCTAATGCTTCAATCATTTTATTAGCAGTGTTTTGTTGTTCAGTGTCATGATAAAAAACTGCAGAACGATATTGTGTACCTCTATCTGCACCTTGTCGGTTTAAAGTTGTAGGGTCGTGTGTATTAAAAAAGACATCTAAAAGAAGTTCATAATCAATCACTTCTGGATTGTATGAAATATGGATTACCTCTGCATGTCCAGTTCTACCGGTGGTGATTTCTCTATATGCAGGGTTCTTTATATGTCCGCCAGAATAACCAGACTCCACTTTTAGTACACCTTCTAATTGTTCAAATATGGCTTCTGTACACCAAAAGCAGCCTCCACCAAAGGTTGCATAATTTAGATTTTCAGTATTCATTGTCGTTGTTTTCTTTGATTGATTTGTTTTTTCTTGAGCCAGCATTGTACATGCCGAAAATAAAATTATCAAACCAATTATCCATATATTTTTCATTCTTAAATTATTTCAATTCTATGTCGAAATAATAATTGAATGATTACAAATTTAAAGAATTACTCGCTACTTTACTTTATATTTATGCCTTATAATATATAACTATGAAGAATATCAAATATGTCTTAATTTTATGCTCCATTTTATTTTTCAATTCAATATTTGCTCAAAATATCCCAATAACAAAGAGTAACACAGCGCTAACAATTGGTGAAACTGTAATGTTTCATTCTAAAATTTTGAATGAAGATAGAGTCTTAAACATTTATTTACCTCATGGTTATTCTAAAGATTCTATAAAGGAATATCCTGTTATCTATTTATTAGATGGAACTATTGACGAAGATTTTATACATATTGTAGGCTTGGTACAATTCGGTTCTTTCTCTTGGATTAACATGATCCCTGAAACTATTGTAGTCGGAATTTCAAACATCGACCGAAAACGAGATTTTACTTTTCATACAGATGATAAAGGTTACACAAAAGAATTTCCTACAACTGGACACTCTGCTCCGTTTATTGATTTTATTGAAAAAGAGTTACAACCTTTTGTTGATAGTAATTATAAAACTACCAATACAAAAACTATAATTGGTCAATCTTTAGGTGGACTATTAGCCACTGAAATTCTATTTAAAAAACCTGATTTATTCGACAATTACATTATTGTGAGTCCGAGTTTATGGTGGGATAACGAATCGCTGTTAGCATATACTCCTGCAACATATGAAACCAATAAATCTATTTATGTGGCTGTTGGAAAAGAAGGCGATATTATGGAACGAGAAGCTAAAGCATTGTATGAAAAATTAAAGCCGCTTAACACAAAAAACTCAAAAGTGTATTATCATTTTTTTAAAGAACAAAACCATGCGGATGCATTGCACTTGGCAGTCTACGATGCTTTTGAAAAACTATTTAAGTAAACTTGACTTTCTCATAAAAAAATACGAACTTCGCTTATCAGACGATATAATCAATTGAAACTGAAGATATCTTAACCCGTTGTAAATAATTAAAAAAAAATCGAAAACGAAAAATAGATTATCTTTGTGAAAAAGAATAGTAATTATGAATAACGAAACTTTTGGAATGACTTTCCAATATGCAATTTGCAAAGAATATAAACTTGAAAGTAAAATTGCAATTGACAGAATTGACAAATCTTTGCTTGATTCTTTCCTTGTATCTAAAGTTATACGAAAAATATTTAGAGGAAAAAGCAAACCTATAAAATCCTTATTCAAAACAAAAGATTTTACATCTGAATATATAAAAAGATGTCCTCACAGTTTTCTTTTAGAAAATGAAGAAACTTTTTCTGTTAAAACTTTTAAAGGTAAAGGAAAAATGTTTGCTCCAAAAGTTGTCGGACAAGCAGGAGATGACACTTTTAATCATTTCTTTGGTCATTTAAGTTCGAAAAATATTGATAAAATAACATTTAAAGAGTTCTGCCTAAATAACATTGACAAAATGTTACCAATTATAGTTGACTACGCATTAGTAAGCGATTATAATTGTTGGCTTTATAGAACGGATGATTCTTTTAACTACGAAATTATAAAAAGAGAAGATTTACCTGAATTAACGTTTGAATTTAAAGATTTTTCTTTTACTAAACCGACTAAAAATCTATGGAACGAATCAAATACTGTTAAATATAAAGGTGAAACAATTATAGAATTGCAATTACACACAAATAGAAGTGGTTATAAAATAAGACTTCACAGAGATAATTTTCCAAGTTTATTAAAAGTAGAAAAGAAAATTAATAATTCAATACTTGGAGATACTGCTGAATTAGCAATATGTAACATTTATGATTTAGATCCAGGAGTTAATAGCGATAGACTTACTAATAATTCAAGTAAAGTAATCTTATCTGCATTTATAAAGCACTACTCTACTAATAAAAAAGAATTATTTCCTTTATCTCCAATAAAATATTCAGGAACAGAAAAAAGAGAAAGAGGAGGAAACAGTAAAAGTGGTGTTGATTTTTATTTAGAAAAAGGTAACACATTATCTTTAAAAACTAATAAATCAAAATCATATAAAGTTTGTCCACCAGAAATTGGTCAACCTTCACCTAAAACATTTGACATGCATTTTGCTAATAAAGGTTGGTATAATGGGGAAATTACAGAAGATAAATTTAGAGATTTAG
>CAZUFO010000031.1:0-20759 GCA_964619615.1 uncultured Lutibacter sp.
GATGTATTGTTCTTTTATGATTTTCATCTTCTGGAAATTGAGAAAAAACCGTTTCTAATCCTCTGTGATTTTTGTAAATGTTATTTAAGGATTTTATAAAGTGAACAAAATCAATACTATTAAATGTTCTGTGAACAAAACCGTGTAAATATTCCAACTCTTTTTCTGAATGATTCATCACAAAATCATAAGGAGAATTACCCATTGACTCCATCATTCTGTTTGCATTTTTGATAATCATTTTTCGATTGCCCCAAGCAATTGTTGAAGTTAGAAATCCAGCAATTTCAATATCTTCTTTTAAAGAAAATTGATGCGGAATTTGAATGGGGTCTGACTCAATAAATTTTGGTTGGTTGTATTCCAACACTTTTGCATCTAAAAATTCTTTGAGTTCTGATAAGTTCATAATAATGAGATTCTGAAACTAGTTCAGAATGACGCTCTTTAATTACGGCGCAGGATTTGGTTGTAATTCTTGAAGCTTATCTATTTCTTTTAATGTTTCATCAGATAATTCAATATTTATGCTCGCTATGTTTTCTTTTAATTGAGTTATAGAAGTTGCGCCAATAATATTAGCTGTTAAAAACGGTTGTTGCGTAACAAATGCCAATGCTAGTTGTGCTAAACTAATATTTAATTCTGAGGCTAAATCTGCATATTTCTGTGTTAAAAATTGTGATTCTCTAGCATTGTATCTAGAAAAAACTGGGAATAATTTTAATCGAGATCCTTCTGGCATGTTGCCGTTTAAATATTTACCCGATAACATTCCAAATGCCATTGGTGAATACGCTAATAACCCAACATTCTCACGCATTGATACTTCAGCCAACCCTATTTCAAAAGTTCTATTTAATAACGAATATGGATTTTGAATGGTTTTACAGCGCGTTAATTTATTTTTTGTGCTTTCATCTAAATGACGCATCAATCCCCAAGGGGTTTCATTAGAAACTCCATAGTGACGAATTTTACCTTCTTTTACTAACGAATCTAACTTTTCAATAACTTGTAGAAAATTATCTTCCCATTGTTCGTTAGCGTTATGTTTGTAATTTCTATTTCCGAAAAAATTAGCGCTTCTTTCTGGCCAATGTAATTGGTAAACATCAATATAATCTGTTTGAAGGCGTTTTAAACTTTTACCAAGCGCATCATCAATTGCTGCATTTGAAAAACCCATATTTGGACGTATATATTTAAGTCCAGGATTTGGACCCGTAATTTTAGTCGCAACAACCAAGTCTTCTCTTTTTTGATCTTTTAGCCAACTACCAATATATCTTTCGGTACTACCTTGCGTTTCTTCACTTCCAGGAACAGAATACATTTCCGCAGTATCAATAAAATTAATCCCTTTTTCAACCGCATAATTTAATTGTTCGTGCGCTTCAACTTCTGTGTTTTGTTCGCCAAAAGTCATCGTGCCTAAACATATTTTACTGACTTTAATATCGGTATTTGGTAGTGTCGTGTATTTCATTTTCTATTGATTTTAACAACGGTTGAATATTATTTAAGCATCGCTTCAATTCCTGGTAATGTTTTTCCTTCAAGCATTTCTAACATGGCACCGCCGCCTGTTGAAACATAACTTACTTTGTCGGCAAATCCAAATTGTTTTACGGCTGCTACCGAATCTCCACCACCAACTAAAGAAAAGCACCCGTTTGCTGTAGCTTCCGCAATAGAATTTCCTAAAGAAATGGTTCCTTTTGCAAAGTTTTCTAGTTCAAAAACACCTAAAGGTCCGTTCCAAAGAATTGTTTTTGAAAGCATTACTACCTCATGAAAATCTTTTCTTGCTTTTGGTCCAGCATCTATTCCTTCCCAACCATCAGGAATGGAATCTATATTAACAAACTGCGTATTTGCATCGTTGCTAAAAGCATCTGCTGCAACAACATCAACTGGTAAATGAATTTGAACACCCTTCTCTTTTGCTTCTTTTAAAATAGACAACGCTAATTCTTGCTTGTCATCTTCACAAATAGAATTTCCTATTTTACCTCCTAAAGCTTTAATGAATGTAAAACTCATTCCACCGCCAATAATTAAATGATCGACCTTGTCTAAAATATTTTCTATCACTGTAATTTTAGAAGAAACTTTTGCACCACCTAAAATGGCTGTAACTGGTTTTTGACTGTCATTCAACACCTTTTGAATGCTTTCAATTTCTTTGGCTAACAACAGTCCAAAACATTTTTTATCCTCAAAAAACTGTGCAATAATTGTTGTTGACGCGTGTGCTCTGTGTGCTGTTCCAAAGGCGTCGTTTATATAAATATCTCCTAATTTAGCTAATTGTTCGGCAAAGTGTACATCGCCTTTTTTCTCTTCTTCATGAAAACGAAGGTTTTCTAATAATAATAGTTCGCCTGCTTCCAATTCTGCAACCGCTGTTTCGGCCTTTTCACCAACACAATCATCAATAAATTTAACTTGAACTCCTATTATTTCACTCACTGTATCAGCAATATGACTCAAAGAAAATTCTGGAGAAACTCCTTTTGGTCTTCCCAAATGTGATATTAAAACGCAACTTCCTCCATCTTCCAAAACTTTTAAAATGGTTGGTTTTGCTGCTTCTATTCTTGTAGTGTCAGTTACGTTAAATTCTGCATCTAAAGGAACGTTAAAATCGACCCTGATTAGTGCTTTTTTATTTTCAAAATTAAAATCATTAATTGTTGGCATAGTTGTGTGTTTTGTGTTTTATTAGTCGCAAAGATAGCGATTCTATATACTATCTTACTAATGCTATTTTGTTATATTTGTGCAATGCGTTTTTCAGAAATTTTAGGACAAGAACATATCAAAAATCATTTACAGCAATCTGCTACTAATGGTAGAATACCACATGCTCAATTGTTTGTTGGTAAAGAAGGTTCTGGTACACTGCCAATGGCAATTGCATATGCTCAATATTTGTTGTGTTTAGGAAATACAAACGAAGAAATTTGCAACTTAAAATGTGATAAACTTTCGCATCCTGATATGCATTTTGCATTTCCAGTAACTACTAATGATCGTATAAAAAAACACCCAATTAGTAATCACTTTTTAATTGATTGGAGAACGTTTGTAAAAGAGCAACCTTATGGAAACCTGTTTAATTGGTTGCAACTAATTGGTGTAGAGAAAAAACAAGGAATTATTGGTGTTGATGAAGCTGAAGCCATTGTTAAATCATTGCAATTAAAATCGTACGAAGGCGGTTATAAAGTCATGATTATTTGGATGGCTGAGAAAATGAATATTGCAGCGGCAAATAAATTATTGAAACTGATTGAAGAACCACCAGAAAAAACAGTGTTTATTTTAATTACCGAAAACGAAGAACAAATAATTGGAACGATTCGATCGCGCTGTCAAGCCTTGCATTTTCCCGTTTTAAGTGAAACTGATATTGTAAGCGGACTTATTTCCCATGAAAGAATAACTGAAAACGAAGCGAAAAAGATAGCACATCAAGCGGATGGTAATTTTAATAAAGCACTTCATGTTTTGCATAATGATAGCGCTGATACCGTTTTTGAAGAATGGTTTATCGTTTGGGTTCGTGCGGCTTTTAAAGCAAAAGGTGACGCTTCTGTTATCAACGAATTAGTTGGTTGGAGTGAAGCAATTGCAAAAACAGGAAGAGAAACTCAAAAACGTTTTTTAAATTATTGTTTACAATTTTTTAGACAAGCATTATTAATAAATTATAAAGCGCCAAGTTTGGTGTTTTTAGAAACAAAAACGAAAGGCTTTAAACTAGAAAATTTTGCGCCTTTTGTTCACGGAAACAATATTACAGCAATAGATAAAGAATTAAATGATGCCATTTATCATATAGAAAGAAATGCCAATGCTAAAATTGTATTGCTCGATTTATCAATTAAACTAACACGACTTTTACACGCTAAAGAATAATTTATAATTCTTAGTTGTACATTGAGCGGAGCCGAAATGAACCGAAGTGTTTATTTAAAGTTTGAGATTCTTCATTTTATTACGTTCAGAATGACACCTCTAAAATAAAAATTAACTAAAAATAATATATGCAAATCTTTAATAACCATTCAGCCGAAATTTTAATACTGCTTTTTTTAATTGTTACTTTTTTACAATCTGGAATTGATAAACTAATAGATTGGAAAGGAAATGTTTCTTTTATAACTGATCACTTTAAAAATTCTCCCTTAAAAAATATGGTGCCAATATTGGTTGGAACTATTCTAATTTTTGAAGTTATTGCAAGTATTTTAATGCTGATTGGCGTATATCAATTAGCTGTAAATGGTGGAAAAGAAATTGCCTTAGTCGGTGCAGAAATCGCTGCTATTTCTTTGATTTTTATGTTAATAGGTCAACGTTTAGCAAAAGATTATGCTGGCGCAATGACCTTGGCTGTCTATTTTATTATCAATGCTTTTGCGTTGTATTTACTGCAATAAAAAAGCCCGTTAAAAACAACAGGCTTTTGTAAAATATATGAATTCGTTTTATTCTTGAACTAACTCATTTTCTGCATTTAAAACATCAATAATTGCTTCGGTAATGTTTACGTTATCATCACCATAAATTACTTGTCCAGTTCCTTGAGTAGCAATAATCATTTGATACTTATTTTTTGAAGCATAATCTGCAACGGTGCTATCAATTTTTTTTGTCAACGCCTCAATTTCAGCAATGCCTTTTTGTTGCAAGTATTGTTGCGCTTGTTGTTGCTGTTGTTGCAATGCTTGATTTTCTTGCTGCAACGCTTGTTCCATTTGTTGCCTTTTAGTTACAGACATTTTATCTGCATTTTTATAAAACTCTTGAACCTTTGCTTGAAAAGGAGCCGTTAAACTATCAATAGATTTACCTATTTGCGTTTGTTCTAATTTTAATTGTTCTTCCACCAATTTTGCAGCGTCATAATCTCTCATCACTTCTTCTACATCTACAAAACCTATTTTTGTTTGCGTACAAGAAACCGTTAAAATAATTACAGCAATTAATAATACTAATTTTTTCATTTTTAAAATTTTATAGTTTGTTGTTTTTTTAGCCTGCGAATATAGAAAAATCTATTCAAATTACAAGTATAAGTAAAAACGATAGTGAGTACTGACTTCTATAATTATTTTCTATTTTATTTTACTGATATAACCTTATGCTGATGTGCAGAAAACAATGATAACGGTAAAATGCTAATTGAAATAGATTTAACCCTCTTAAAAGGCTTTAAAATTCGTTTTAACTGTTTTTAATCACATATATAATAGATGAATGTTCTTTTGAACGTATCGCAGCAATATTTGAACGAAAACCTATTAAAAATGCCTTGATTGGATTTGCAGCACCTGTTTTATTTTTTTCGCTTAAAAGAGAAACGTAATAAGCATCGAATTTCATCGGTACCGTTTTTACAACTTTCATTTGTTCTTTTTCGAATAACAATTGAATTGATTTTTTTGAAAAATGCCAAAGGTGTCTTGGCACATCATAAGCTGCCCAAAACTTACCGTAGTAGTTTGCGTCAAAACTTTTATAATTTGGAACCGCAATAATTAAGGTTCCATTTGGTTTTAATAATTTTTTTAAGGAAGAAATATAATTTTTTAAATCCGGAATATGCTCCAACACATGCCACATAGTAATGCAATCAAATTGTTTGTTTTTGAATTCATCTATTGAATTTATTATTTGATTTTTTTCAAAAGGAAGGGTTCTCGACTGCGCTCGAACTGACATTTCATTAAGCTTATTTTTTGCAATTTGAATTGCCTTTTGATTTGGTTCAACTCCAAAAACTTTCCATCCTTTTTTTTGAGAAGCAACTAAAAAGTCTCCTGTTCCGCAACCGATATCTAAAAGAGTTTTTTGATCACTTTTTATGGTGGAATGATTTATCAATTTTACCTTTTGTGAAATTGTAAATGATTTTACAATCTGGTAAATTTTGTCAAAAAAAGTTTGCTTAGAATCGGTGTGTGAAATATAAGAATCACTCTCATAATATTTTCCTAAGTTATCTGTTGAAGGTTGCGGAGTTGTAATTAGCATCTCTAATTCTTCATCTAAAACCAAGTCAAAAGATTCATTAGATACAGAAAAATCTTGTGTAGAAATAAATATGTTTTGTTTTGTTTTCAATTGTTAAAATATGGTTATTGTAAATATCTATTATACTCTTTCCTTAACTCTTCTAAATAGCGGATTAAATCTTTTCTATTTTCTGAATCTAAGGATAGGTAATCTTTATTTTTAAACTTATCGACTATTTGGATTTCAATAAAATTTTGTTCATCTCCATATAAAATTACAGGAAACAACTCATCATCACCATTATTAAATGTTGTGCTTTGATCATTATTATTTTTGCGCTCTAAAGCGTTATTTAATAAAACAGATCCTATTGAAAAATATTTGTTTTTCTTATCAAGAAAGCGAAATATAAAATCCACATCTGGGCTACCAACTATTAACTCTCCCGATACATAAAACTTATTCTTATACTCATAAACATCTTTCTTTTTAAACTTTAAAAAACTGTAAAAGGCTTTAATACTCGACCTATTTGAAAATTTATATCTAGTAAATTTTTTTATTTCTTTTCGAGATTTTGGCTTGGCTTCAATAATTTTATATGTTTCTATTTCGTTAACAATATTAATAGGAATGCAACTTTGAAGAAAAAATAATAACAAAATAATTAATCGCATTTTTAAGTTTGAATTCATATAAGCATGTTTGAAAAAATCTATTCAAAAACGATGCCGAATTTAATTGTTCCACGTGAAACATTAACGCCCCATGTAAACTAATAGTACAGAAACATCGCTTGGCGAAACGCCACTTATTCTACTTGCTTGCGCTATGGTAGTTGGCTTAATTTTAGTCAGTTTTTGCTTTGCCTCTATAGAAACTGCTTGCAACTCATAGTAATCAAAACCATCTGGAATTTTAACATTTTCTAACCTATTTAACTTATCTGCATTGTTCTTTTCTTTGGCAATATAACCAGCGTATTTAACTTGAATTTCTGTTTGCTCTTCAACCTCTTCATCAATATTATTCTCAATAATAAATTGCGAAACTGATACTAATTTCTTTAAGTCAGTAAGCGCTACTTGTGGTCTCGCAGCGATGCGAAATAACTTCATCGGCTGCGGAATAATAGACGTATTATTTGCTTCTAAAATCGAATTTATTTCAGCTGGCTTTACACTTTGATTCTTTAAAAATTCGACAAACAAATCCGTTTTTTCCTGTTTTTCAGTAACACGATCTAAACGTTCTTTACTTGCTAATCCAAGTTTAAATCCTTTTGGAGTTAAACGTAAATCAGCATTATCTTGACGTAATAAAGTCCGGTATTCGGCTCTTGAAGTAAACATTCTATAAGGCTCTTCCGTTCCTTTTGTAATCAAATCATCAATCAAAACACCTATATAAGCTTCGTCTCTTTTTAATATAAAAGGTTCTTTATTTTGAACATTCAAAGCGGCATTTATACCTGCCATTAAACCTTGAGCACCCGCTTCTTCATAACCTGTTGTTCCATTAATTTGACCTGCGAAATACAGGTTGTTTATCAGTTTAGTTTCTAGCGTATGTTTTAATTGTGTAGGTGGAAAAAAATCATATTCAATAGCATAACCGTATCTTAAAAACTTCACATTTTCAAAACCTGCACATTTACGCAAAGCCATATCTTGAACATCATCTGGCAATGATGTTGAAAATCCGTTTACATAAATTTCATTGGTATTCCAGCCTTCTGGTTCCACAAAAATTTGGTGTCTTTCTTTAGAAGCAAAACGATCAATTTTATCTTCAATAGACGGGCAATATCTTGGTCCAATACTTTTAATTCTACCATTAAACATAGGCGAACGATCAAAGCCTGTTCTTAATAAATCATGCACTTCTAGTGATGTGTATGTCATATAACAAGAACGTTGTTCTGTTAAAGGTTTTGTAGATTTTAAATAAGAAAACTTTACAGGTTTTTCATCTCCAGGTTGCTCTATCATTTTAGAAAAATCTAAAGAACGTGCATCTACTCTTGGTGGGGTTCCTGTTTTCATTCTGCCAGATTCAAAGCCTTTTTCAACCAGGTCTTCTGTAATTCCTGTTGAAGCCCCTTCACCTGCTCTTCCTCCTCCAAAGGTTTTTTCACCAATGTGAATCAATCCATTTAAAAAAGTTCCTGCGGTAATAATTACGGTTTTTGATTTTATTTTTATTCCCAATGCGGTTTTTACACCTATGATTGTATCGCCATCAAACAACAGTCCGTTTACAGAATCTTGGAACATATCCAAACATTCAATGCTTTCTAATTGGTGTCGCCATTCTTCAGCAAAACGCATTCGATCACTTTGTGCTCTTGGACTCCACATTGCAGGGCCTTTAGATTTATTCAGCATTTTAAACTGAATAGCCGTCTTGTCGGTTACAATACCGCTGTAACCACCCAAAGCATCAATTTCTCTAACAATTTGCCCTTTAGCAATTCCACCCATCGCTGGATTGCAACTCATTTGCGCTATGTTTTGCAAACTCATTGTAATTAAAAGCGTGTGCGCTCCAAGATTTGCTGCTGCTGCCGCCGCTTCGCTTCCTGCGTGACCTCCGCCAACTACAATTACATCATATATTGTTGAATAAATACTCATATTATTGTTCCACGTGGAACTACTGTTTTAAAATGTGCGCAAAGATAGGTAATAATCTTCTTTTGAACGCATTAACTTCTTCTCTTTGGCTGTTTTGTCATTATAACCACAATAATGTAGGATGCCATGTAGCATTACTCGGTGCAATTCATCTTCAAAAGAATCAGAAAAAGAAACTGTATTTTCTTTTACACGATCTATAGAAATAAAAATATCACCAGAAACCAACTTGCCCATTGTATAATCGAAACTAATAATATCTGTAAGCGTATCGTGTTTCAAAAACTCTATGTTTTTTTGAAGTAATTGCTCGTCAGAACAAAAAATATAATTAACGTCTCCTAATTTAAATTGCTCTACATCAACTAATTGAATGATTAAGCTGATTAATTCCTCTTGGTGTTTTAACTCAAATTCTATTTCGTTATTGAATACTATCATTTACTCTAAAATATTCTTGAACTTTCTTTTTATAATGCGAGCGCAAAGGTAAGGATTGTCTGTTTAAAATTTCATTTTGGTTGAACCATAATTTTTGTCGGTCTAACTCTTTAATCGTTCTGCGCTTATATAAATTATTATTTGTGTTCGATTCTCGCTTAGTATCTTCACCTTGTTCATAAGCGGCTTCTTCTAACTTTAAGAGTTCGTGTTTTAACTGCATCATTTTTTGTAGGACTTCATTAGTAAAGCCTTTTTCTAAAATATCCTGCTCTAATTGCTCCATTTGTTTCAAAGCGTTTTCTCCAACTCCACCATCATTTCCTTTTTTATTTTTTAAAGATTCTTCAAGCATTCTTCTTAATTCTGCCTGTTGTTTGTAAATTTCATAGAGCTCTCCATTCATTGATTCACCTTCTCCTTCACCTTGACTTTTACCCTCTTCACCTGGTTTTTTCTGACCTTCTTCTCCTTTTTTATCACCTGGTTTCTTTCCTTTTTTCATTCCTTCTTCCATCTTCTCGATAGTTTCTCCTTGTTTCTGAATAATATTTGGAAGGCTGAATGAATCACCATTACCTTTACCTATAGAAGGCGAAGCGTTTTGCATACCATTTAAAATATTACTCAACAAATAAGCAATATTATTTGTAGAAGTCATTACAAATTGCTGATCTGAAAGCCCCACGTTAAACTGATTATCAGCAAAATGAATTAACGATTCTTCTAAATGATAATGGACATCTGACAAATCTTTAAAAATCTGCGCGCCAATTTTTGGTTGGCGCATAGACAGTGTATACAAACTATCGTCTATATGCTCAAAATACTCTTGTAGAACATGCTGTTTTTTTAAATTTTTTGAATAATCTGGATGTGCATTTGTAGTTCCAGAAAAATCAGCCATTAAGTCTTCCTGTTGAAAAGAAAACGCAATCAAGTTTTCTAAAACAGCACGCAACATTGCTATATCTTCATCCATACTTTCGCCTTGCATAGATTCTATAGCGTTTTGCATTTTTTGAGCCATTTGTTTCATTTTTTGTGCGGCAGATTTTTGTTTTTTACTTGCCGCTTTTTTGGACTGCTCTTTCTTTTCTTCGGAAGAATTATCACCATCAGTATCACTTTTTTCAGACTCCTCTAACTTTTCTTTCGCATCATTCATTTCTTTATCAACCGCCTTTTCATCTTTATCCGTTTTAGGCAAACTCATTGGCTTTTGCAATTTCTTATTTTCTTTATCTAAAGCGTCTAAATCTTTCTTAATTTGATCAAACTCTGCATTTAATTCCTCTTGTTTTTCTGATGTGTTTTCTTCGTTTTTAGATAACTCTTCTTGTTTTTTTGCTAGTTCTTCTAATTTTTCTTTTAGTTGATTTGCTTTTTGCTCTACATAAAAACGCTTAGTTAATTCTAACAAACGTTCTAAATTTCGCTCATTCTGACGGTTATTTTCGGTTAACTTTTTTAGTTTTTCGGTTAATTTTTCCTTGTCTAATTTCTCAGCCAACTTTTTTAATTCCTCTAATAATTTTTCTTGCTTGGTGAGTTTTTCTGCTTCTTTCAACCGTTGTTGAATGTCCTTTTTCTTTTCTTCTAACGTTTTATTTTGGCTTTTTGGCTGCTTTTCTAAAGTTTCATTTATTTTTTCTGTTTGACGTTGCATCATATTTTCATATTGCTGCTGACGTTGCATCATATTTTCTAGTTTCTTTTGATCGTTCCAATTCATCTCCGATTTATTTTGAAGCGATTCTTGTAATTTTTGAAAGTCTTCTTCTGCTTTTTTATTCTTTTCAATTGATTTTTCTAAATCTTCAATAGCTTCTTGTTGTTCATTTAACAATTCATTTTTAAGCTCTTGCTCTGTATTTTTATAATAACTAAACGTTTTACTTTTGGTGGATTTACTGCCATGAATTGCATCATTATCAAACACTTCAAAATAGAGTTCGTAATTTATTCCTTCTTGTAAATCAATTCCATCAGGAAAAACATAATAAAATGCTGCAAATCCAGAATGCTGAATTGGTAATTCTAATTTTTGAACAATTGCCTTGTCATTTTGATTGTAATAAACCAACTGTAATTTACTCAAACCATAATCATCCGATAATTGACCTGCAAACTGAACTGGACCATGTGTTATGGAATCAATATCTGAGCGAACATCAATTTTTGGATACTTATCTTTTATAACATTAATTACAAAATCGAGCGTTTCATAATTTTGAAGTTGAATATTTGATGTTGAAATTTGATATTCAACCTTGTTTAATACCTTTTTATTTAATTCGTATTCATTTTTATTTATTAAGGTAAACGCTTCTTTATTTTTAGAAGAAAAAGAAACCTTGTTTGTATTCTTACTCTTTAATTTCCAGGTGATTTTTGTTCCTTTCGGAACAATAGCATTCCCCGTATTTTTGATTAATTCATCTTGCTTTTTTGTGTAAAAAGGGTAATCTAACCACATTTCTAAACCGATAATAATTGGTGTTGGAATTACTGAAATATTATACTCTTTAGATCGCACTTCGTTAGATGCTACAAAGAATTGAATCGGCTCTTGAATAGAAGAAAAGGTATATTCAAACGTTCCTAATCCATTACTTTGAACAAAATAATTCTGATGATTAAAATGTATGGATACATCTTCAGGAATCAAATTTCCTTGGGTTTCAATTTCTAAAGTGATCGATTTTCCTTCTATAACATTTAAGTCTTTGTTTTTTATTACAAACGTAAAAGGAGCCGGAGGTTCATAAGCAATTTGATGATGAATTACACGGTTATAACTATCTGAAAATAAGGCGTTATTTCCTGAAATAAAAGCAACCAACCAAATAACAAATGGAATTGCTAAATATTTTAAATACTTACTATTGGCAGAAAAGTTAATTGCTTTTTTAAACGGAATTGGCGCTAAATTTTTAGATTTCTGTTCAATACTCGCCAACAATAATTCAGACTGATTAGCGTCGTTATTTAATTGTAAAACATTCAATAGTTTATCATCAACCTCATTAAAGTGTTTCCCTATTAAAGAAGAAGCGTCTTCTAATGATATTCCTTTTTGGAACCCAGCTAATTTTGATAATGGCAACAAAATATATTTTGTAAGAAAGGTTAGTTCCACCAAAATAAACACCCAAAATAATATAGTTCTTGCAGTTGGTTTTAACCACAAAACAGATTCTATAAACAGTGTAAAAATAAAATACAACAAACCAAAGGAGCAAAATAATATGATGCCTTTTATGAGTTCGTTTTTATAATACTTTTTAACGAACTCTTGTAATTTGGTTTGTATGTTTTTGAAGTTATTCATTTATCAATCTATAAAAATACTATTTTGAATCTCAAATACTATCTTTGCACTTTATTTTAACAAAAAGATAGTAAAAAATGTCTAACGTACGTGTTCGCTTTGCTCCTAGTCCAACTGGACCTTTGCATATTGGCGGTGTAAGAACTGCTTTATTTAATTATTTATTCGCTAAAAAACACAACGGAACTTTTGTGCTTCGCATAGAAGACACGGATCAAAACCGTTATGTTGCAAATGCTGAGCAATATGTTTTAGACGCACTGGAATGGTGTGGAATCTCACCTGATGAAACCATCAATAAAAATGAAAAGTTTGGCCCTTACCGTCAATCTGAACGAAAAGAAATTTATCAAAAATATGCTCAAGAATTAATTGATTCAGGCAATGCATATTATGCTTTTGATACTGCTGAGGATTTAGACAGAGAACGAAAAGGACACGAAGAAAAAGGAAAGACATTTATTTATAATTGGCACAATCGAGAAAAAGGACGTTTGGTAAACTCATTGGTTTTAACTGCTGATGAAGTAAAAAACCGAATTGAAAACGGTGATAAGTATGTCGTTCGGTTTAAATCTCCTGTTGATGAAACCTTAGAAATGAATGATATCATTCGCGGTAAAATTACGATTGATACCAATGTGTTAGACGATAAAATTTTATTTAAATCTGATGGAATGCCAACCTATCATTTAGCAAATATTATTGATGATCATTTAATGGAAATTACACATGTAATTCGTGGTGAAGAATGGTTACCATCAATGGCGTTACACATTTTATTATACAAAGCATTTGGATGGAATGCGCCAGAATTTGCTCATTTACCATTAATTATGAAACCAACAGGAAAAGGTAAATTAAGTAAACGAGATGGCGATAAATTAGGCTTTCCTGTATTTCCGTTGGCATATACAAATGAAGAAACTGGAGCTATTTCTCGTGGATATAAAGAAGATGGCTATTTTCCGGAAACCGTCATCAATTTTTTAGCCTTTTTAGGTTGGAATCCTGGTACGGAACAAGAAATTTTTTCTTTAGAAGAGTTGATTGCATCTTTTGATTTAAATAGAGTAAATAAATCCGGGGCACGATTTGATCCAGATAAAACAAAGTGGTACAATCAGCAGTATTTACAGCAAAAATCTGATGAGGAATTGGCGGAGTTGTATAAACCAATTATTGAGGATGAGATTGCTTCGTCGCTTACTCCTCGCAAAGACGAATATGTAACCAAAGTAGTTTCTTTAATAAAAGAGCGCGCTACGTTTGTTTCTGATTTTTGGAATTTAAGTAAATTCTTTTTTGTGGCACCAACCGAATACGATGCAAAAGCATCAAAAAAACAATGGAAAGAAACAACGCCTCAAATAATGAACGATTTAATTTCGGTTCTTACTAATATCGAAGATTTTTCATCTCAAAACATTGAAACTATTGTTAAAGAATGGCTAACTGAAAACGAATTAGGCTTTGGAAAAGTAATGCCTCCTTTTAGATTGGCATTGGTGGGCGCAATGAGCGGTCCACATTTATTTGATATTGCAGAAATGATTGGAAAAGAGGAAACGTTAAGAAGGCTTAAAACTGCAATTGAAAAATTGAGTTAAATATATTATTCAGGGCGTAACTTTTATTCAGGGTGTGACTTTGAGTCACGCCCTGAATAATAGGGGTAACATTTACAATTCCAATTTCACATTATATCCTTTTAGGATTTCTTTATAATTATCTGGAATAAAATTGTGTTTACTATACGCTTCCTTTCGTACATTCCTATTATTAATATGCTCAATGGCACGTAAATAACGACGTAAACCATTGGTGTTTTCAATAATTAAACCTGGAACTTTTACTGTTTTCCCAGATTCATCTTTAGCAATCATCGTAAAATACGATGAATTACAATGTTTGATTTCACCCGTTCTAATATTTTGAGATTCCACCCTAATTCCAACTACCATAGAAGAGTTTCCTACATAGTTTATTCTCGATTTTAAGGTAACCAACTCTCCTACTTCGATGGGCGATAAAAAATCAACTCTATTTACAGATGCTGTTACACAATATTGACCAGAAAACTTTGAAGCTGATGAAAAAGCGGCCTTATCCATTAACGATAAAATAAATCCTCCATGAATTTTTCCACTAAAATTAGAATGTGATGGCAACATTAATTCGTTTAAAGTAATTTCTGAATCTGTAACTGTTTTAAAAATAGCATCCATAATAAAAAGTATTAAGCGTTTCTAATCATCAAAAATACTTAATTAATTTAAGTTGAATTGACTTGTGGGAAACAAAAAAAATCACTACCTTATTTGACCTTATTAATTAACTTTTAAAAACTAAAAATATGATAGGATATATATGGATATTACCTGTATTGTTATTAATTGCTTCAGGCTTCTTTATTGTAAAACAACAAACAATTGCTGTTGTTGAACGGCTTGGAAAATTCACCAAAGATTATGGTGCCGGATTCAACTTTAAAATACCAATTGTAGATAAAGTTGTAGGTCGTGTGAGTTTACGTATTCAACAATTAGATGTAATTGTTGAAACAAAAACAAAGGATGATGTGTTTGTACATTTAAAAATTTCTGTACAATATCAAATACAAAGAAATCATGTATATGATGCATTTTATAAGTTGCAAAACCCACAAGAGCAAATTACCGCTTTCATTTTTGATACTGTGAGAGCAGAAGTTCCTAAAATGAAATTGGATGATGTATTTGTTAAGAAGGAAGAAATAGCAATCGCTATTCAACGCGAATTAAAAGAAGCGATGCTAAATTATGGATATGATATTGTAAAAGCTTTGGTTACAGATATTGATCCAGATGAAAATGTAAAAATTGCGATGAACCGTATAAATGCTGCAGAAAGAGAAAAAACTGCTGCACAACATGAAGGAGATGCAGAACGTATTTTAATTGTTGAACGTGCCAAAGCAGAAGCTGAAAGTAAACGCTTACAAGGTAGAGGTATTGCGGATCAACGTCGTGAAATTGCTCGTGGTTTAGAGGAAAGTATGGTGATTTTAAATAGAGCAGGTATTAATTCTCAAGAAGCGTCTGCATTAATTATTGTAACGCAACATTATGATACCTTGCAAAGTATTGGTTCAAAATCTGGTTCAAATTTAATTTTATTACCAAACAACCCTAACGCAGCGAGCAATATGCTTACTGATGTTGTAACAGGTATGGTTGCTGCAAATAAATTAAATATGGAAAATAACGATACTAAAGAAGACTAAATTTTATTTTTAAAACGTAAAAATCCTGCTAAAGTTAGCAGGATTTTTTTTATATTAAAATTAGGAAACTATTTCTTTTCCTCTTCAATTTTTTCGTTCTCTTCGTCTTTAGAAGCTTTCTTAAATTCTTTTAATCCACCACCTAGACCTCTCATTAATTCAGGTATTTTTTTACCTCCAAAAAGTAATAAAATAACCAGCACAATAATTGCTATTTGCGGTCCGCTTACGAATAAAAATATGCTTAATGAATTCATCTTTCTTTATATTAGACTGTAAAGATATAAATAATTACTCTTTCGATTCTATTGTACCTCCTATTATTTTTTTAGTAGTAACATCATCCGGGTTTCCTTTATAGAAAATAGTACCACCTAAACTTACTTTAGCATTTAATACTTTACTAACATTAATTTGACCAATAGATCCAGATGATGAAGTAATATCTGTTTTATTAGATGATAATTTATACCCTTTATAAATTCCACCTGTTGTTAGTTCAATATCTTGACTTTCAACAGAACCATTTACAAATAATTGTCCGCCAGAAACTGCCTTTCCTGTTAAATACTTAGCTTTTACGGGTATATTTATAATGGCGCCTTCTTGTACTTTTATTTCTATACTTTGTTGTTCTATAGTTTCTTTTGTTCCAACGGTAGCACCTTCGTTTGCATCAATCAATAATAAATCATTAGCGTAAAATAATTTAATATTAACTTCACTTCCATGGAATGTTTCTGGGAATTTCATGGATATTTTTAATCTTCCATTGATATTTTTAACCACTACTTCGCTACTCTTTTTACCTGTAATTTCTATATGTGATTTTTCTGCTTTTTGAATATTAACTGTTAATCCAGAAAACACTTTTAATTCTTTAAAGGTTCCTAAATCTGTATGGATTGGTTTTTGCGAAAAAGCAGTTACACCTACTAATAAAAATAAGATTGTTAATTTTTTCATTTTATGATGTTTTAAATATGTTATTTAACGTTGATTTCTTCGTTTATTATTCTGTAATTAAAGAAAAATCTAAATGTTTTCTTTCTAAGTCTGTATGTTTCACTTTTACTTTTACTTGGGCTCCTAATTGAATCATGTTTTTGGTTGATTGCCCAACAATTGCATATTGACTTTCATCAAAGATATAATAATCATCTTTTATATCTCTAATACGCACCATACCTTCACATTTATTTTCGATGATTTCTACATAAATCCCCCATTCGGTAACTCCAGAAACAACCCCTTCAAATACTTGATCTTGATGATCTTGCATGTATTTAACTTGCATGTATTTTATAGAATCTCGTTCCGCTTTAGAAGCGAGTTGTTCTCTTTCTGAAGAGTGATCGCACTTTTCTTCGTAAATAGCTGCTTTAGGTGATTTTCCGCCATCTAAATAATGTTGGAGTAATCTATGTGTCATCACATCAGGATACCGCCTAATAGGCGACGTAAAATGACTGTAATAATCAAATGCTAAACCATAATGACCAATATTTTCTGTTGTATAAACAGCCTTACTCATAGATCTAATAGTTAAGGTTTCAATCATATTAGATTCTCCTTTACCATGTACATCTGTTAATAATTTATTTAAAGATTGCGAAATCTTTTCTCTGTTTTCGGTGTTAATTTTATAACCAAATTTACTTATAATACCTTGTAATGCATTTAGTTTATCAATATTTGGCTCGTCATGAATTCTATAAATAAAAGTGTCATTTGTTGCTTTTCCTTTATCAAAACCAATAAATTCTGCTACTTTTCTGTTGGCTAACAACATAAATTCTTCAATCAATTTATTAGCATCTTTAGATTCCTTAAAAAATACGCCCGTTGGTTTTGACTCTTCGTCTAATTGAAAACCTACTTCTACCCTATCAAACGTAATTGCGCCTTGCTGAATTCTTTTCTTCCGAAGTTTTTTTCCTAATTCATCTAATTTTAAAGTAGCTTCTATAATTTCTGGAGCCACTTCATAAGATTCACCAGTTAAAGAAATATCAGCAGGCATTATATTTTCTGTAGGATTTTCAATTAAAAATTGTGCTTCTTCATATGCAAAACGTGCATCAGAATAAATAACTGTTCTGCCAAACCATTGCTTTACAACCTGTGCTTTTTCATTAATTTCAAATACCGCCGAAAACGTTAATTTTTCTTCGTTTGGTCTTAAAGAACACACATTGTTTGATAATATTTCTGGTAACATTGGTACTACTCTATCCACCAAATAAACAGAAGTTGCTCTGGCATACGCTTCATCATCTAAAATAGTCCCTTCTTCTAAATAATGAGAAACATCTGCAATATGAATTCCTATTTCATAATTACCATTTTCTAACTTTTTAAATGACAATGCATCATCAAAATCTTTAGCAGATTTAGGATCAATGGTAAAGGTTGTAGTCTGACGCATATCGCGTCTTTTACTAATTTCTTCTTTAGTAATTTCAATAGGTAATTTAGACGCATCTTCTTCTACTTCTGGAGGAAATTCATACGGTAAATTATATTCTAATAAAATAGAATGAATCTCTGTATTATGATCTCCTGGTTTCCCTAAAACAGTTTTAATTTTACCAAAAGGGTTTTTAGAATTCTCGGGCCAATCAATTAATGACACTAAAACTTTATCTCCATCTTCTGCTCCATTAAATTTCTTTTCTGGTACAAAAAAATCAACATACATTTTATTGTCGTCTGGAATTACAAACCCAAAATTTTTATTGACTTGTAAAACACCTACATATTCTGTTTTTTTACGCTGTATAATTTGAACAACATCTCCTTCTTGCTTATCGCTTCGCTTACGATTATAAACATATACCTTCACTATATCATTATGTAACGCGTGGTTTAAATTACGCGATGGTATATAAATATCGTGTTCTAAATCATCACAAATAACATAAGCATTACCTCTAGAGGTAACATCTACTTTACCTTCGTAATAATGTTCATTCTGTATTACTTTATACTTTCCTCTTTCTGTTTCTTTAATCTTTCCGCTACTTTTTAATTCTTCTATATTTTGGATAATTTGCTGTTTACCATTATTTTCTTCAATCTTTAATTTAGCAGCAATTTGTTTGTAGTTAAATGTTTGTGAGGAATTTTGATTAAATATTTTAAAAACATTTTCTGATAAATGTTTAATAGTATTATTCTTTTTCTTGTAAATTTTTTTCTTCTTTTTTGACATATTAGTCTGTATAATTTTAATCTCGCAAAGTTACAACTAATTTTACAGCTCTATTATTATGAAAATATTATGCTAAGGTTAACTTTTTTATAGTGAATTTTAAAAGTTTTTCATTTTTGTTTATAAAACCAATAAAAACAAAACAGGTTCTAAAAAACAACTAATTTTTTAGAACCTGTTAGTAAAAGAGTCGTGTATTATTTATTCTTTTATAAATCTTTTAACCGCGGTAGTGCCGCTTGTTGTTTCTAACTTTAAGATATAAATACCTGCAGTTAAATTTGTTATATTTAGGTTGGTATGCTTACTTTTAAGTACTTGTTTACCCAGTATATTATAAATAACTATTTCTTTAAGATCAATATCCATCGCTATTTCTAAAGACAAGGTGTTTTGTACAGGGTTTGGGTAAATACGTATGCTTTCTGTTAATGCAATATCTTCTACACTTAATACAACACTGCTACTAAACTGGTCCCATCCGATATAAGTATCATAAAGCGATTGAGCGGCACTCGTAGGTGTTGTTAAAATAGCATTTGTATATACACCCGTAAAAACATTTACATTAATACCTGGTGGTGTTTCCATATGTGCTACAACACTTGTTAAACCTGTACAATTAAAAAAAGCAGACTGATCAATAGAAGTTATAGTAGCAGGTAATTCTACACTTGTAAACCCACTGCAACCAAAAAAAGTAGCAAGAGCAATAGAAGTAAGCGTAGTAGGAAGTATTAGGGCTCCTGTGAAGCCTGTGTCTCTAAAAGCAAACTGATCAATAAAAGTAATAGTATTAGGAAGCGTAAGAGTACCTGTTAAACCTGTGCAACCATGAAAAGTAGCCTTATTAATAATGGATATAGTATTAGGAAGCGTAAGGGTTCCTGATAAACCTGTACAAGATCTAAAAGCAGACGCACCAATATCGGTAATACTATTTGGAAGGGTAAGGTTTCCTGTGAAATTAACACAGCCATGAAAAGCATTATCACCAATAGAAGTTAGCGTATTTGGAAGCGTAAGAGTTCCTGTTAAACCTGGGCAATTTTGAAACGCAAAATTACCAATTTTTGTTACGGTATAACTTGTACTATTATTAATAACTGTTTCTGGTATTGTAAGAGTGCCTGTTGGGCAACCACCAAAACCGCCTGTAACTTCTACAGTTGTACTTGTTAAAAGGTTATATTCTAGTGTTCCGTCATTAAATGTTTGTGCTTGGTTTATTGTAATACTTAATAAGCATATAACTAATAGTATTTTTTTTTCATAATAGTATTTTAAGTTTAAAAAGTAAAGGTAGTATTTTTTATATTAAAAAAAATCTTCTATATATTATGCTGATGGTTATCAAATTATTAATTAAAGTAACTGTTAATTATTTCTTAAAATAAATGTAACATTTTAACATTTGTAACGTCTATTATATAAGTATTACTACCAAATGAAACGACTTTATAAAATAATTATCCTTTTTATTCTAATTTTTTTAGTTGGTGTGTATATTACGGTGCATACTATAAATAATACTTTTTCTTCGGATGCTACTTCTGAAGTAATTTATGTAACACCTATAACTATAAATAACAATATTGTTGTTTTATAAAATAATAAACCACTAAATTAATTCATTTTGTTATTCCTGCGAAGGCATGAATCCATAAAATATTTAACCTAGATTCCTGCTGTCGCAGGAATGACAGTAACTTTTATATTAAGGTATCTATCAAAAAAAAACTGCTTGTAAAAGCAGTCTTTTCAATACTATATAAAGAGTAAAAATTATTCTATAATTATTTTTCTTGTAGTTTTTCCTTTATTGGTAACAATTTCAAC
>CAZUFO010000032.1:0-20478 GCA_964619615.1 uncultured Lutibacter sp.
TCCAGGAAATGTAGACGATAGAAAACCTCTAAAAAATAAATCTTTCAATGATAAATTATTCGTCGATGGAATACATCTAATAACAAAAGTTCGAAAGAATATGAAGAAAAAAGCAATGGACTTTGGATCGTATTTTATTAAGAAAAAGAGCCATAATGACATCTTAAAAAGCGTATGTTGCATTGAACATACAAGCCATAGATCTGTGGATAACTTCTTCCAATTTAGTATCTGGATTGATAACATATAGTTTTCTGCCAAAAAAACCATCCATTAATATGATAAATATGTTGCCAAATATAGGTGTCGCTTAAGTCGAACTCACGTTAGTTTAGATAATATACATAGCCAACATGTAGCCAAACCATCCAATCAACAAATTTGTTGGCAACATCATCACGTGCATTTAAACCATCTACCCAATTCGAGAAAAAATAGTAGTATTTCCATTCTATAAAAATATCAGAATATTCACCAACTCTATATCTTGTTCCAAAACCTAGAGTTGCGGCGATGGTAGTTCCTTTGGTATCTCTTGCTTTATCTGGCCCCGCCCATTTAGGAAATAATAGGTCGTAATTGTTTTTCCAATCTCCATCACCATAACGGGTATAAACTTCTGGGTTGTAAAAACTAACTGTGGCTCCTAAACTAACATAAGGCGACCATTTTAAGGTTGGATATCTACGTGAACCAAAATCATTTATATCTACAAAATGGAATTCTAACGCCGAACCGATATTAAAAGTCCTGGCTTTGCCATGCATTGCACGTAGCTTTTCACCATTTGTACCATTAATTATTTTTACCCATTTACCAGAATGCTCTAATTCTGAGGTCTGGTAAGATAATTCTGAGCGAATTCTAAAGTGTTCTGCCCAATAATTCGTTCGATGATTCCAACGGTAACGATAATCTGTAAAAGTTAAGTAATGTACAATGCCAACCCCAAGCCCTAAATTTGCTACTAAGTTACTTTTGATGTCAAAACGTTGGCCATAATCTGTAGTGAAATTTGCAATCCCAATACCGAAACCTATTTCGTGTGTAAGTTTACCACGATGCCTTTGAGCGTGTATAGAACACACAAAAAGGAACGTAAATACTAATGGGGTTAATATTTTAAATTTACGATTCAATTTCTTTTTCTAAAGGCAAATGTAACGTTTTTTTTTAATGTATAAGTTAAACGCTATTCCAAGTTAAATGTTATAGGTATATCCCAATTTGCTCGCAACTCTATTTTTTCTTTAAAGTAAACTACTTTTTCAGGTGGAATTCTTTGTAAAAAGTTCCCGGAGTCCCATTTATGATTGTTGTTAGTATCATAAATTAAACGAACGGTATAGTTTTTAGGAGTTAAATGTTCAAATTTAAATTGTCTGTTTTCTGTAGCGTAAACCCGCTGAGTTATTTCACCTTTTTCGTCAATTAAATCTAATATTATTGGGAATTTTTTTACATTGCTTAAGTTTAAACGGATAATTCCATAGTCTTCAGGTTCTTTAGTAGTTACAGCAAATTGTAGTGTGTCGTTTACATTCCCGAATAAATCTTCAATGGCATCGGGTAAAATTCTAAATTGATATTTATTGTTGAATTTTTTATCAAAATCTATTCGTAATCGTTGTTTAGAAGGGTCTAATATTGTTGTGAAATAAACTGGAACAGAATCTTTATCTACAATTGAAATTTTCGTTCTATTTATTTTATAAATAGGAATATTAGTGGTTATGGCAAAGGTATCTCTTAAGCTTAAAACACCCCTAGTTTCTGTACTTATTCTTAGCGAATCTACAGTTTTAGAACGTAATTTAACCGTTATTTTTTTTTTGTAAGCTTTGTTGGTAATGCTAAATAGTAAAGAGTCTTTAGCAAAAGGAGTGTACCAATAACTTACCGTATCCTTGTCTTTTTCAAAAACCAATGTTGACTTAAATTCTTCGGGTTTTTCTGATAGCAACTCAATTTTTAAGTCTTTTGCATCACCTTCATATCCAAAATAAATATGCCCTTTTGCAATTTCAGAAGGTCGTGTTGCAGCAAAGGGTAATTCTTCTTGAAACAATGTTAACTCAAAAGTTTCATCTGTAGGGAGTGTTATAAATTCGGGATAAAAAGCAATTTTATCTTGCTTGTAGTCAAACTTAAAATTATTGCTAACATCTTTTAAAGCAATCATTAAATAGTTGCCTTCTTTTAAATTAGTTAATTCAAAAGCAATACTATCTAAGGTGTTTCCTACATAACTTGGTAATTCTTTATAGATAATAGAGTCTGTATATTCTTCTGTTACTTCATATAATTGAATAGAAATATTTTTGTCAACTTCTTTTTCGAAACCATCAGTAACGGTTCCTTTAATTAAGAGAGAGTCAATGTAATCGCCGGTAGAAAACACATATTTAAAACTTCTAAGCGGAATCCCTTCATTGTTGTCTTCTACGCTATTTCCAAAATTAAAAGTGTAAGTAGTGTTTTCTTTTAAAGTGTCTAATATTTTAATATTAATCATTTTACTAGCGGTACCCACAGGTGTTATTTCAGGTTGAATTTTCATCGGTGGCGAAATAACCAACTGCGTATTTATATCTTTTAATTTAATATACTCATTAAAATTAAGGCGAATTTTTTCTGCCTTAAAATGTGTTGATTCATGATGCGGATCTGCAGTAATAAAAATTGGAGCTGTGGTATCTTTTTCTCCTCCTTCAGGTCTTCCTCTGCGAGCACAACTTTCAAGGATTAATAACCCAATGAGGAAATAAATAAAACGGAATTTCATGCGGAATTAATTTATTACAAAGAAACACTTTATTTTTTCATACAACGTATCAATCTCACAGATATTTCACTCGGTATATGCCATTACAACAATACTAATAGTGCAATTTTTGCATTTTAATAATTGATTTGAACAGGCTTCTAAAGTAGCTCCGGTAGTCATAACATCATCTATTAATAAAATATGTTTATTCTCAAACACGTTGGTGTTTTTTAATTCAAACATATTCTTTACATTTTCCCAACGGTCAAACCTTCCTTTATGCGTTTGTGTTTCTGTAGCGTCTTTTCTTAATAATTCGGTTTCAATAAAAGGAATTTCTAAAACAGATTTAAGTGTTTTGCCAAATGTTGTAAGTTGATTATAACCTCTTTTTTTGAGTTTTTTAGGATGTATTGGTACCGGAACTATAAAGTCTATATTATTAAATCGCTTGCTGTTTTTTATTTCTTCGCCTAACCAATTACCTAATAATGAACCAATTTCTTGGTGATTTTTATATTTTAACTCATGAATTAATTGTTGGATTTTTCCTTTTTTATGAAAATAAAATAAAGCGGTTGCTTCTTTAATTGGTACACGCCCAAAAAATTGTTTTTCCAAATGATTATTTGCAATATTGGTATAATTAGTTAGTGGAAAATCATGTCGGCATGATGTGCAAATAACAACTTCATTTTTTAACAGTTGATTCTTGCAAGTCAAGCAAACATCAGGAAAAAATAAATTAAATATATCTTTAAGAAATTGCATTTAACAATCAAATTTTGATAATGTTGTATAAAGATACTAAAGATTTTGAAAATAAGTAAATCTATCTTCCCAATACTTTTCATTCGTATTTAAAGAAGGCGTTAGTGGTAAATATTTAATAGTAGATAATTTAGCGTAACTTTGTGCGTTGATAATTTTATCAATAACTAAATAAATAATAATGGAAGATAAGAAGCCCCCAAACAACAAAATTATTGTTGCTGTTCTAATTGTATTATTGTTAGCCTCATTGGGTTACACATATTATAACAATATAGAGCACAATCAATTAAAAACTGAATTGAATCAAGATAAGGAAGAAATTCAAAATGATTTAAATAAAATGATTGCTGATTTTGATCAAGCAATTGCTCAAAATTCAGAATTATCTGAAGAACTAGAAGACGAACGTGAACTAATTGTTCAGTTTCGCGATTCAGTTGCTAATTTAAAACAAGCAAATTATAGTCTTATTCGTCGCTATAGAAAAAAAATAGCTTCTCTTGAAGCATCAAATAAAGAATTATTTGAGCAAAATGAAGAGTTAACAATTCAAAATGCAGGGCTAAACCAAGAAATTGATAGCGCAAATGTGTATATAGGGAATCAAAACATGAAAATTGATACTTTAAATTTACAGAATACTGCTTTAATGGATAAAGTTGCCGTTGGTGCGATATTAAAAGTTAATTCAACAGGTGTTGTTGCAATGCGCAAGCGTAACAATGGTGAATTAAGAGAAACAACTAGATCTAGGAATACAGATGCTTTGCGTGTCAGTTTTACTATTGCTGAAAATTTATTAGCTGAAGGTGGCTCAAAAAAAATATTTATTCAAGTAGTGAATCCTGCTGGGGGCGTTGTTAAAAATTCTGGAGAATCAACGCTAAATGACGATACTACAGTAGTTAGTTATACCGATATTCTAGATGTAGATTATATCAATGAAAAATTAGAAGTAATTACGGTAATTGATGTGGATAGAAAAGAGATAAATAAAGGAATTTATTCTGTAAATGTTTATTTAGAAGGAAGATTTGTTGCGAAAACATCTTTTACACTGAAATAATCAATTCAAACACAAAAAATTAAAGTGGATGTCAAATTTATGACATCCATTTTTTTATTTATCCATAGTGTAATTATTAAAACCTTTATTATTTTTGCAGCATGGCAAAACAACAAGATAAATTTAAGAGTGTAATTTCTCACGCAAAGGAATATGGATATGTATTTCAGAGTAGTGAGATTTATGACGGATTAAGCGCCGTGTACGATTATGCACAAAATGGCGTAGAATTAAAGAAGAATATTAGAGAATATTGGTGGAAAGCCATGGTTCAAATGAATGAAAATATTGTCGGTTTAGATTCGGCGATTTTTATGCATCCAACAGTTTGGAAAGCATCTGGACATGTTGATGCGTTTAACGACCCGTTAATTGATAATAAAGATTCTAAAAAGCGCTACAGAGCCGATGTTTTAATTGAAGACTATGTTGGTAAATTAGATGCTAAGATTGAAAAAGAAGTCAAAAAAGCAGCGAAGCGTTTTGGAGATGCTTTTGATAAAACTGAATTTTTGGCAACCAACCCAAGAGTTGTAGGTTATAAAGAAAAAGGAGCTGCTATTTTAAAACGCATGGGACAATCTTTAGAAAAAGAAGATTTAGCTGATGTAAAAGCGTTGATTGAAGAGTTGGAAATTGTGTGTCCATTATCTGGGTCTAAAAACTGGACAGACGTTAAGCAATTCAATTTAATGTTTGGAACAAAATTGGGTGCTTCTGCAGAATCTGCAATGGATTTATATTTACGTCCAGAAACAGCACAAGGTATTTTTGTGAACTTCTTAAACGTTCAAAAATCTGGTAGAATGAAAATTCCGTTCGGAATAGCACAAACCGGTAAAGCGTTTAGAAACGAAATAGTTGCACGTCAATTTATTTTTAGAATGCGTGAGTTTGAACAAATGGAAATGCAATTTTTCATAAAACCTGGAACTCAAAAAGAATGGTACGAGCATTGGAAAGAAACCCGTATGAAATGGCATTTGTCATTAGGGTTGGGTGAAGATAATTACCGTTTTCATGACCACGATAAATTAGCACATTATGCAGACGCAGCAACAGATATTGAATTCCGTTTTCCATTCGGATTTAAAGAATTAGAAGGGATTCACTCAAGAACCGATTTCGATTTAAAAGCACACGAAGAACATTCAGGAAAGAAATTACAGTATTTCGACCATGAAGAAAACAAATCGTATGTGCCGTATGTGTTAGAAACATCAATAGGGTTAGATAGAATGTTTTTGGCAGTATTCTCGAACTCTTTGCATGAAGAAGAACTAGAAAACGGTACAACAAGAACTGTATTAAAATTACCTGCAGTTTTAGCGCCTACAAAAGCAGCCATTTTACCTTTGGTTAAAAAAGATGGTTTGCCAGAAATAGCTCGTAAAATTGTAGAAGCGTTGAAATGGGATTTCAACGTAACCTACGATGAAAAAGATGCCGTTGGGCGTCGTTACAGAAGGCAAGATGCTAACGGAACACCATTTTGTATTACGGTTGACCATGATACTTTAAATGATAATTCAGTTACTATTCGCCATAGAGATACCATGGAACAACAACGTGTACCGATTTCAGAATTAAAAAACATTATTTCAGAAGCGGTTTCTATGAAAAATTGGTTGTTAAAAATGTGACACGAAGTGTCATGCTGAACTTGTTTCAGTATCTCATTATTTTATAAAACATAAAGGCTCACATTGTGAGCCTTTTGTTGTTTGTATTAAGTTTTTAAAACCGTTTTCCAATAGAAAGCCCAAACCTTGGAACGCCATCAAAAGAGTTGCTGTTAAATAAATTACGCCCAGCACCTCCATAAATTTCAAAGATGAGTTCTTTTTTTGTTAGAAATTTAGCTCCAATTGCAAGACCTAAAGCAAAATCTGTTTCAGTAGGTTGAGAAAATCCGACATCATATGAATCCGTATCACCAATATTTAACATTCCAAACCCTTCAACAAAAAATCCTGAAGCAGGTTTTTTTCCAAAATAAAACCGATAATAAGGTGTTAAAGCAAAGTCGATGTTATAATTATCTTCGGCAGAAAACAAGACGGAAAGACCAACACTCGACTCTTCATTTAATAGATATTCATAAGAAACTTCGGGAACACCAAGTAAGGTTAATAATGCATTTAATTTAATTTCGTGTTTAGAAGTTTGTGTTTTGTCTTCTTGCGAGTAAGATTGGAGTGAAAGGCAAACCAATAAGGTTGCCAGCATAATTTTTTTCATAAGTAGTTTTAATTAATGGGTAAATATAATTTGTCTTTTTCAATTGTACAACAACTTTGCCTAAAAATGCGCTCTCAATTGCACAGTTCCTGTATGAATAGTCTGTGAAGTTTCGCTTTTTCTTCCTAAATAATTAATATTTAAATCTAAAAATGAAGTTAGTTTTTGCAACCATAATAAACTCCAAGTAAAATTATTTCCGTTTTGTAAACCTTCTAGCATTTGATAGGCAACCGGTGAGTTTGCATTTCCTTCAAAATCGTTGATAAAGAAATTGAACTCCGCATTTATTGAGGTGTTTTTCTGATTCGAAAAGCGATAAGAAACACCCATATTGTGTGTTTCTAAATTCTCTAAATTACCAATTGTATTTTCTTTGGTTTTGTAGGTGTAAAAAATATCCAACGCATTATTTGTGTTGTGTAAATAAGATATTTTAGGGTTGATTGTAAAGTTGTCTATATTGTAATTCCGGTTGCTAAAATTTTCTGATTTATTTTCGTTTTTAGAATTACTTGTTTTGAAATCTAACAGCCAAAAATTCTTAAACTTATGCATAAACTGTAGTTGATGTAATGCAATCGAATTCTCTAGTTCATCAACAGCAAAATTGGTTTTGTTCTGCGATTTTAAATAACTATAAGTAGTTGAAAAATATTGTTTTCCACGATTAAAAAACAAGCTATTTTTAAGGTTATAATTTAAGGCTAAAAGTTTGTCAGAATTTATATCAAACGGATTTAGATTAAAAGAATCATCGGCACGCTCTTGTTTGTTATCTATCAATAAAAAAGATTGACTTTGAAAATGGGAAGCCACTTTTTTTAACCCTTCTTTGTTGCTCCATTGTTGTAAGTTTATATTGATAGATTGGCTCAGTTTTGTTTGATGGGTTTGTAAATAATTTAATGTTGGCAATGCCACTCGTAAATACGTTGCTTCATCTTGGAACTGTGCAATTTCAAATTCATTTAGTTCTTTAATTCCATTGCCGTTATAATCAATCCATGTATAAAAACCTTGCCCTGGGTCAACTTCAATATAGGTGAATTCTTGCTGCGGTAAATTACCCGACACGGTTTCATATACCAAGTTAAAATTCACCATTCTGTTAAATAATTGTTGGTTGTAAATCAATCTTGAATTTAATGCTTTGGTATCATCAAAAGATTCATTTTTAACCGTTCTGTAATTCGCATAAATTGCTAAACGTGTATTTTTATTTTGTATTAATTGTGAATTAATATAATACGTATTCGCGGTACTAACTCTATCCAAAGAATTGACAATTACACTATCGTTTGTTCTAAAATTATAGCCAATTTCTGCAAATACTTTGGTAGAATCTCCTATGCCAAAAAACCCTTCATATTCTTTAAATCGCTGACTTAAAACAGATAAATTTTTTGTAGGTATTTCAGTCAATTTATTGTTTTCAGTATTAATTCTAGCGCCAACCCAACTCTTCGTAAAATTGTATTTAGTTGTTGCATTTAGCCTGAAAAAATAGTTATCTTGATCTACAGTTTCGCTATTCATTAAACTGCTATTAAAATCTAAAGTAAGTTTATCAAATATTAAATCCCCAAAAATAGAATGACGATTTCCATCAAAGGAATCGCTAAATTTCAGTTTTTCAAAGTTGTAGGTAACACCTCCTTTTTCTAAGTTAGATAAGTATAAACCGCCATTAATTAATTGTTGATTTCCTGTAGGGTTTATGATATTCCAATCTCTATTAAATTCAATATTTCTAAAGGTTTCAATAGTTTGAAAATTTTCTGATAAATACTCAAAATTAAAAGTGCTTTTCAAATCCCATTCTTTGTTTAGTATGGTTTGATTCCATCCAACTTTTGAAGCGATTCCATCGTTTAAATCATTATCAATTGAAGAGAATAGATTTTGATCGTTATTGCTAAAAGCAATTTCTGCGTTAATATTTGTTTTTTCTGAAGGATGATATGCCGCATTAACAACTGCCATTTGCAATTTATTTGGCGCAACCAGTTGAATTTCGGGTTTGTAATTACCCAAATTTGTACCGACATATTCATAAATTTTACCAATCGCAATGGTTTCCTTCAATATATAATTCCCTTGATTTTCGCCAAAATTAGTAAACCTAACGGCGTATAAAATAGCTGTTTGATTGTTAGAAAACACAAAGGTTTCTTCAGTACCAATCAATTCTTTTCGGTATAAAATTTTATTTTCTGAATACGGAGTTTGAACTGCACTTGGAGCCACCATTTTAGTGGTGTCGTTTCCTGCATCGGCTAAAATTTGTTTTTGTTCATCCGATAAATCTTGTTGAATTGGCTGATTTTTCGCATCATTTTCAGAATAAATAGAACCGCCAATAGTAAATTTTTCACTTTTGTATGTAGCGCCATTATAGGTTACAAACCGAGTAAAATTTTGATCGGAATATTGAAACTCTACCGTAATTCTCATATTTGCATTGATTGGATAGGTTGGGGTAAAAGTTACCTCGGCAGTATTATAATCAATCACATAATCGTTGTTTTCGCCGCGCAACAACGGTTGCCCGTTTACATAAACAGTTTCGCTACCAGAAATTATCAAAATGTATTGTTCATTATTAGGTCCAAATAAACGATATGGACCTTGATTGCTTTCTTCTCCATTAAAATTATACGTAGTAAATTTTCCTTTTACCAAAGCGCCAGATGCAAAAACGGTGGTTTTAGAATTATCATGATTTAGTGTCCCGTTTACAGCAATACCTGCTATTTTTTTAGAAAAATTAGCAAAGTAACTATTGCGATTTTCAAGATTTACATCGCCTGCTTTTATACTCCAATTATCACTAAATAATTCAATAAAAACACGATCAAATTCATTTAATTGTTGCGTATATCCGTTTTCTTGAATTGGTATATTAGAATCAGTTATGGAGGCTCTTAAGGTTACTTTTTCTGATAGCTTTCCCGCTATTTGTAAATCGAGGGATGAATTTAAAACAGCATCTTGATTGTTTCCAATAGTTAATCCTCTACTAATACTTCCAGAGGTGTTTAAGCCGTCAAAAGGTTGAAAAAATGGTTTTTTCTTAGTTGAATTAAAAGAGTAAAGAGGAGAGTCTTTGGTAGGGTTTTCAATAATGATTTTCTTATCGAATTTGAAATAAGTTTTTGTCAAAAATTCTGGGTAGGCGTAATATTCAACTTCTATTTCTGGGTATTTTTGATGATTGATAATCAATAAAGATTTCGCAAAATCTATAGAATACTCTGTAGAATCTAAAGGGGTTATTTTAGCTGCAAAAATTTTAAAATGATGTGGATTGATACTCACAGAATCTAGAAGTACAGAATCTTTTTTTAGTGTAAGTTTCTTTGTGCGAAAGTTTTTGGAGTCTATTTGAGCATGTGCAAAAAGCCCAAATAAAAGAACACCAAGAAATAAAACTTTCTTCATTTGTTTATCAACGTTTGAAAAGCAAAAATAGTTTAAAATATTATGAATGTCATTTCTGCGAAAGCAGGAATCTAAACCTAACTTTATAAAATTATGAAGCAAATGATTGTGTGTAAAAATTGGGGGTTATTAATCCGCTTGTTTCCCATAATTTATGCTGCCTTTATGGATTTCTGTTTCCGCAGGAATGATAAGTAGTTTAAAATAACGATTGTTGTTTTACACCACTTTCATGTTCTAGCAACCACTTTTTGCGCCAAATACCACCTGCATATCCGGTTAAAGAACCGTCTGAACCTATAACTCTATGACAAGGAACAACAATCCAAAGTGGGTTTTTGCCGTTTGCGGATGCAACTGCTCTAATTGCTTTTACATCACCTAATTTTTTTGTTTGTTCTAAATACGTTCTAACTTTTCCGTGTGGTATATTTAGTAATTCATTCCAAACCGATTGTTGAAATTTAGTGCCTTTCGGATTTAATTTCAAACTAAATTCTTTTCGTGTTCCGTTAAAATATTCCTCTAATTGTGTAACGCAATATTGTAACTGTAAAGGGATTTCTTTAGAACTTTCAATTGTGTGATCTAAAACAGAAATAGATTGAATTCCGTTTTCATTACCAACTATTTTGGCAATACCAATAGGAGTTTTGTAATATGTTGTTTGATTAAATTCCAAAAATATCTTTTGAATTTTGTGTTGTTATTTCAGCAATCTCTTCAGTGGATAATTCATAAATACTTGCTAATTTATCAATAACATTTGTGATGTAACTGCTCTCATTTCGCTTTCCTCTAAATGGAGTAGGAGCCAAATATGGAGAATCTGTTTCAAGAACAATATGTTCTAAAGGGATTTGATTCAAGAACTGGTCAATCTTACCATTTTTAAAAGTTACAACGCCACCAATTCCTAATTTCATATTGTATGAAATAGCCCTTTTTGCTTGTTCAAATGTCCCAGTAAAACAATGAAAAATCCCGAAGAGTTTTTCATCTTTTTCGGTCTCTAAGACTTCAAAAATTTCATCAAAAGCATCACGACAATGAATAACAATTGGTAAATCTAATTTCTTTGCCCATTGGATTTGAGTTCTAAATGCATCTTGTTGTTGAGGTAGAAAAGACTTGTCCCAATACAAATCAATTCCTATTTCACCAATAGCAACAAAAGAACGTTTATTAATCATTTCTTTTGCATGTGCTAACTCTTCTTTATAATTCTCTTTTACAGACGTTGGATGCAAACCCATCATCAAAAAAACTTTTTCAGGATAGTTTCTCTCTAAATCTAACATTGCCTCCGTATAAGTTGAATCAATTGCCGGAATAAAGAATCTTGAAATTCCTGCATCAAATGCACGTTGCATCATTTGGTCACGGTCATCATCAAATTGTGAACTGTATAAATGTGTATGGGTATCAGTGATATTCATTGAGATTATTTACTTTTGGTAAAAATACTATTTAATGATAAGCTTAAAAAGCATCCTTTCAAGAAAAGGCTACGTATTGATAAAATTAAAAGAGACAAACACCAATCATTTTGAAATTAAAGTAAAAATTAACGGAGTTAAAGGACGTTTTATTTTAGATACTGGCGCATCGAGTTCGTGTGTTGGTTTTGATGAAATAACGCACTTTAAATTAGAGGCAAAAGAATCAAAAATTAAAGCAGCTGGCGCTGGTAATTCTGAAATGGAAACTCAAGAAGCCAACGGAAATAGCATTGAAATTGGTTCTTGGAAATATGCTTCCTTAAATTTGGTGCTGTTTGATTTAACGCATGTAAATACGGCCTTAAAAAATCATGGAGCAAAAACGGTTCATGGTATTATTGGGGCAGATATTCTTAAAAAAGGGAAAGCAATTATAGATTATAAGAAGAAACGACTGTATTTAAAAAAGTTAATTTTCAAATTTTAATTTATACCTCAGGCAACCTTTTTAAAATTATTTATGTCTATATAAATGAAGACTAAACTTGTTGACCTTTGAAAATAATTCAATTGTATAATAACGAACAAACGCTTATAAAAAGAGCAACGAAAAACAATCGTGATGCGCAACACACCTTGTTTAAAATGCACGCTCCAAAAATGTTAAGTGTTTGCAGGTATTATATCAATGATGTTCAATATGCAGAAGAGGCAATGTTGAATGGATTTTTTAAGGTTTTCACAAAGTTGAAGAATTACAATTTCGAAGGAAGTTTTGAAGGCTGGATTCGAAAAATAATGGTAAGAGAGTCCATTTCTTTTATCAGAAGTTTAAAAAAAAATGAGCTTCCGGTTGAAGAAATTGAGATTAATGAATATTCAAACAATATTAATATTGAAATTGATGTTGCTGAAATTCAACAATTAATAGATAGCTTACCAGAAGGGTATCGAATGGTTTTTGTGATGTATGCTATTGAAGGATATAAACATCAAGAAATAGCAAAAGAATTAAAAATCTCTGAGGGCACTTCAAAATCTCAATTATTTAAAGCACGTAAACTTTTACAACAAAAAATTAATAAATTAAACAGCAGAAGTAATGTCACCAATAAAGTTTGAAGAAAATATAAAGGCAGCACTCGAAAAAAGAACCATAAAACCAGCAATTGGTTCTTGGGAGAACCTGTCAAAAAGATTAGGTCCTGAAGAAAAAAAGTCAAAAATAAAGCCGTTTTGGTGGATTGGTGTGGCGGCAAGTTTCGCTTTGGTTGTTTGGCTAACAGTTGATTTTATTTCAGACACAAAAGTTGTTACCCCAACCATAGTTGTTGCCCCTGAAAAGACAGAAACACCAATTGAGTTTAAAACAATAACAGAAGAAACTGAAGAAATAATTATTGCGGTTGTAAAGGAAGAAAAACAAGAGGCAATTAAGCCTAAAAAGAAAGTAATTTCTATTGAAAACCCTGAAAATTATAACCAGCGTTTAATTACCGAAACCCGTAATGAAGTTGCCGTAGAAAAAGCCAATATTGAAAAGGTGACTGAATATAACTCTTTTGAAGATCAAAAAGTTGCAGAAGTTGTTGCGCAGATTAATGAAATGAAATTGACAAATAAATTAGTTACTGATGATGAAATTGAGCAATTATTGAAACAAGCACAAAGCGAAATAGCGCTTCAAAAATTATACAATCAAAATAGCCGAACTGTAAATGCTAACGTGTTGTTGTCTCAAGTAGAATCAGAAATAAATAAAACCTTTAGAGATAAAGTCTTCGACGAATTAAAAGTACAATTCAATTCTGTTAAGAATGCTGTTGCGCAGCGGAATGATTAACAATTAAAATTTAAGGAAAATGAAAACAATTACCCAATATTTAATGATGTTGGCACTGTTAATTAGTGCCCAAACTATCGTTGCTCAAGAAAATAACACTAATAATTCTGTAGTAATCGAGAATTTAAAAGAAGAGAAAGAAAAGGTAATAGATCAAGAACGGTCTTATTTAAAAATAGAAGTTGAAGCAATTAATAAACGCTTAGAAGACGGCGAAATCACGCAAGAAGAGGCGGATAAATTAAAGAAAGAAGCCGCAAAAAAAAGAGCGTTGAACATTGAAAATAGAACCGCAATAATCGATAATAAAATTGCGCTTTTAGAACGAAATAAAGAAGGCTATAAGTCTAATGATGGTGAAGTATCTGTTGTTGGATTTACAATTTCAGATGAAGGTGCTTTTATCGGAATAAATATTAAAGGTCATAATAAACCCATAAAATATGATAGAAGAACTACAACTGCTTTGGTAATAGCTATCGGTTTTAACAATGCCATTATTGATGGTGAAAAATTTGAAGATTCGCCCTATAAATTTGGCGGTTCACACTTCTTTGAATTGGGTTGGGCGTGGAAAACAAGAGTGTTTAAAGAATCTAATTTTTTAAGAATTAAATACGGATTCTCTTTTCAGTTTAACGGTTTAAAAGCCGATGATAATAGGTATTTTGTTCAGAATGGTGATGAGACGACCTTAGAATTACACCCTTATAATGTAGATAAAGCAAAACTAAATGTTACCAATTTGGTGTTTCCTGTCCATTTTGAATTTGGACCTTCAAAAAAGAAAGAGTACGCAACACATTTTAGATATTCTACACGTCATCAATTTAAAATGGGATTGGGTGGTTATGCAGGATTTAAAACGGGCGTATATCAAAAATTGAAGTATAAAGAAAATGGAGATAAGGTGAAGGAAAAAATAAAAATAAGTTATAATACAAGCAATTTCATCTATGGATTAAGCGGTTATATTGCTTTTAATCATACAGCTTTGTATGTAAAATATGATTTGAATACTATTTTTGAAAATCAAGCCATAGATCAAAGAAATATTTCTTTTGGACTTCGTTTTGACATGGATTAATTAAAATAATAACTCCTCGATGTACTGAATCGAGGGTTCAATAAAATTGTCATTCTCTTGCATTAGGGAATCATTGTTTTAATTGTTCGAATGAAAAATTCCGAGCATTGGCTCGGAATTTTTTTCTAATATCTATTGTCTAAAGTCTAGCGTCTAAAACTACATTTCCAATGCTTTCTTCACATCGTTATCCATTAAGATTTCAATCGGGTTTTCTAAGGCTTCTTTAACTGCAACCAAGAATCCAACAGATTCACGACCATCAATAATTCTATGGTCATAAGATAAAGCAACATACATAATTGGTTGAATTACAACATTGCCATCAACAGCCATCGGTCGGTTTACAATATTGTGCATTCCTAAAATTCCACTTTGAGGAGGATTTAATATAGGAGTTGATAACATAGAGCCAAACACACCACCATTGGTAATGGTAAACGTTCCGCCAGTCATTTCATCAATAGTAATTTTACCATCTCGCGCTTTGATTGCCAAACGCTTTACTTCACTTTCTACACCTCTAAACGTTAATTTTTCAGCATTTCTAATTACTGGAACCATTAATCCTTTTGGACCTGAAACCGCAATAGAAATATCTTGAAAATCTTGTTTAATTTGAAAATCTCCATCAATCATTGAATTTACATCTGGGTACATTTTTAAGGCGCGGACAATTGCCAATGTAAAGAAACTCATAAACCCTAAGCCAACTCCGTGTTTCGCTTTAAAGTCTTCTTTGTATTCTTTTCGTAAGTCAAAAATAGGTTGCATGTTTACTTCATTAAAAGTAGTCAACATAGCAGTTTCATTTTTAACAGCAACCAAACGCTGCGCTACTTTACGACGCAACATAGATAATTTTTTACGCTCTGTTCCTCTTTCTCCATCAACTGGCATTGTTCCCATAGATGGTACTGCTTTAATAGCGTCTTCTTTAGTAACACGACCATCTTTGCCCGAACCTGAAATACCTGAGGCATCCATTCCTTTTTCGGTCAATATTTTTTTGGCTGCAGGCGATGCAGAACCTGTAGCGTAGGTTGTTGAACTTTCAACAGGTTTTGCTATTTCTTTTGATGTTGTTTTTTTAACAGTTTTTTCAGTTGAACCGCCTGCTGGTTTTTCACCATCCATATCTATCAAACAAACAACTGCACCTACTGCAACAGCATCACCTTCTTCTGCTTTTAAAGTGATAATACCACTTTCTTCCGCTGGTAATTCTAAGGTTGCTTTGTCTGAATCTACTTCAGCAATGGTTTGATCTTTTTCTACATAATCTCCATCTTCAACCAACCAAGTGGCAATTTCTACTTCTGTAATCGATTCTCCCGGAGATGGGACTTTCATTTCTAAAATCATAGTGTTAAATTTTATTTATAACCTATTTTAATACGTTGTTCTTGTGTTGTTATTTGTTTGTCTTTTTGAACTAAATAATTCAATGCTTCATAAACACTTTCAAATTGTTTATCATACTTATTTTCAATTTCATTCATTTTTTGACTTAATTCAGCATGTGTTAATGAGAACTGTCTTAATTGAACAAAAGCACGAATAATTGAAATATTTATAGCAATAGCGGTATCGCTTTTTAAAACACTCGAAAGCATTGATACGCCTTGTTCTGTAAATGCGAAAGGTAGATACCTTGAGCCTCCACGGTTTGAGGTCACAATTTGTGATCTCAAACTTTCAAACTCTTCCTTTGAAAGTTCAAACATAAAATCTGAAGGAAATCTTTTTAAATTTCTACGAACCGCTTGTTTTAAAACTCTAGTTTCAACTTGATATAATGCTGCCAAATCAAAATCAAGCATTACTTTTTGATTTCGGATAGCATATATTTTATCATGAATAACTTGTAGTTCCATAACTTAATTATTTTGTAGTGTTAAATACACTATCAATAACTCTTTGTTGTCTTCTTTTATCTCTTGTGCTAGAGCCTGGCGCTGGTGCAGCAGCATAATCACGGGCAGCAACTTCCAATTTAACCAATTCTAATCGTTGTAACATATAACTCCAAGCGCCCATATTTTTAGGCTCTTCTTGTGCCCAAACATAATTTTGAACCTTTGGATAGCGGTCTATTATTTGTTGAATTTTTTCTAAATGCAACGGAAATAATTGCTCTATTCTTACCAAAGCAATATCGTTTCTATTTAGTTTTTCTCTTTCTGCCAATAAATCATAATAGAATTTACCAGTACATAAAACTAATTTGGTTACATTTTTCGGGTTGATGGTATCGTCAATCACCTCTAAAAATGCACCTTTTGCTAATTCATTAATTGATGAAACTGCTTTTGGATGTCGTAACAAACTCTTTGGAGTGAAAATAATCAGCGGTTTTCTGAAATTTCGTTTCATTTGACGGCGTAAAATATGAAACAAGTTTGCTGGTGTGGTGCAATCTGCAACAATCATATTGTCTTTTGCGCACATTTGTAAATAACGTTCCATACGTGCTGACGAATGTTCAGAACCCTGACTTTCATAACCATGCGGTAGTAAAATAACAATTCCGTTTTGCATTTTCCATTTATCTTCTGCAGCCGATAAATACTGATCAAATATAATTTGAGCGCCATTACTAAAATCGCCAAACTGCGCTTCCCAAATGGTTAATGTATTTGGATTTGCCATCGCATAACCATAATCAAAACCTAAAACTCCATATTCTGACAATAAAGAATTGTAGATATTCATCTCTCCTTTATTATTAGGATTGGTATTTAATAAATTGATGCGCTCTTCTGAAATTTCATCACGTAGAATAGCATGTCTATGGCTAAAAGTGCCTCGCTCAACATCTTGACCAGAGATACGAATGTCAAAACCTTCTTCAAGCAAACTACCATAAGCTAAATTTTCAGCCATTCCCCAATCTAATTGATCGGTTTCAAAAACCATTTTGGTTCTTCCGTTTAAAATACGTTCTGCTTTTCTAACAAATTTTACGCCTTCAGGAACGGTAGAAACAATTTTTGCAATGGATTCTAAATTGCTTTTAGGATGCGTTGTGTTAACAGGTAAAAGCATTCCGTCTAATCGCTGGCGCTTAAAATCTGTCCAGCGTTCGCCCATAAACTCGCGTACTTTGGTAGATTTTTCTTCTTTAGACTTTAAAAACGCAGTTTCCATCGTCGCTTTAAAATCAGCAACTATTTTTTCTGCATACGCTTCATCAATGGTATTTTCAGCAATTAACTTGTCAGTATATATTTTTAGCGGATTGGTGTGTTTGGCAATCGCTTTATATAATTTTGGTTGGGTAAAACGAGGTTCATCACCTTCATTATGTCCATATTTTCGATAGCCTAACAAATCGACATAGACATCTTTTTTAAATTTCATTCTATAATCCAGTGCTAATTCAATGGCATGAACAACTGCTTCTGCATCATCAGAATTTACATGAAGAACAGGAGATAAAATAACTTTGGCAACATCTGTACAGTACGTGCTTGAACGCGCGTCGAGGTAATTGGTAGTAAATCCAATTTGATTGTTTACCACAATATGAATTGTTCCGCCAGTTTTATAACCGCTTAGTTGACTCATTTGCGCAACTTCGTAAGCAATTCCTTGTCCGGCTATTGCAGCATCTCCATGAACAATAATTGGCAAAATTTTAGAAGAGTCTCCGTTGTAATCTTTATCGATTTTCGCACGTGTAATTCCTTCCGCAACTGAAGCCACTGTTTCTAAGTGTGATGGATTTGGCACTAAATTCATTTTGATAGACTTTCCGTTTTGGTAGGTCTTATCAAGGGTTAATCCAAGGTGGTATTTTACATCACCATCAATATTAGCGTCTTCAAAATCTTTACCTTCAAATTCACTAAATAATTCATGAATTGGTTTTCTAAAAATGTTAATCAATGTACTTAAACGACCACGATGTGCCATTCCTATAACACATTCTTTAACATTATAATCTTCAACAGCATTAAAAAGTGCAACACTAATTGCAGGAATTAATGATTCGCCGCCTTCTAAAGAAAAACGTTTTTGCCCAACAAATTTGGTTTGTAAAAAGTTTTCGAAAGTAACTGCATGATTTAATTTAGAGAGAATGTATTTTTTTGCATTAACCGAAAATCTACCATGGTTATCATTGGTGTTTAGTTTGTCTTGCCACCATTTTATAACCTCTGGGTTTCGAATATACATATACTCAACTCCAATAGAATCGCAATAAATGAGTTCGAGATGTTGAATAATATTTTGTAAAGAAGTGTTTCCTAAACCTAAAACTCCACCAGCATCAAAATTTGAATTTAAATCAGCATTTGATAGTCCGAAATTTTCTATTGCCAAAGTTGGAGTATAGCCTCTACGTTCTCTTACCGGGTTTGTTTTGGTAAACAAATGTCCACGAGTACGATATCCATTAATTAAATCTAATACGTTAAATTCTTTTTGTACCTGTTCAGGTACTTCAACCGAAATTTCTTCTCCATTAATATCATAATTTTCATTGGCTAAATCATAGCCTTGAAAAAAACTTCTCCAACTCGGTTCAACGACATCGGGATTAATCAGGTATTGATCATATAAATCAGCAATAAACCCTGAATGAACTGCATTTAAAAACGAAAATTTATCCATATTTTTTTTCGTACTAAGCTATTTTAATTAAAACAGAACAAAAATACAACTTTTCATAAAACGATCGTTTTTTATAGTGATTTATATGTGTTTTTTTTAGCATTTAATATTGAAGAAATTGTTTTTTAAACAGGGAATAATTATGAAATAATAAATTTTTATTTTTTGTTTGGCAGAAGTATAAAAAGATATATATTTGCACACCGAAATTAAATTCGGAAACACTCCTCCTTAGCTCAGTTGGTTAGAGCATCTGACTGTTAATCAGAGGGTCCTTAGTTCGAGCCTAAGAGGAGGAGCAGCTTTATAGAAAGACTTACATGAGAATGTAGGTCTTTTTTGGTTTAATATAATATTTAATTTTTAAGGGCGTACCTGAGCTTACTTTCTCAAGAGATACAGCGATGGCTTCTGCATAAGTTAGAATGAGTACTTGCCCAATGTGTAATTTTTTAATTAACTCTTCATCTTCCATTTGTATTGTTAAGTAATTACCTAAAGGATTTTCTAATCAGTTGCAAGCATAGAAGGTCTGTTTAACACCTCTTAATTGTAACTACTGCTTTTACAATTGCACCGATTGCTGCTCGTGGATCTATTCCTTCTGGAGTTTTGCCTCCTTCTGCTAAGATAACTATTGGTTTTTCAATTTCTTTAGCAGTTGGTTGACGAAGTTCTGCTTTCAAATATGTCCAAGAATCAAAAGTGATTATACCATTAACTTCAACCTTATCAAACCTTTCTACTGCATCACTTGCGGTTACGGTAACAAGATTTCCTTCGATGCCCATGAGTGTTATTTCTCGGATGTTTTATACAATTTTAGTTACAGTTCCTTGTGTGGTTTCAAGGATTACTCTTCCCTTAGGTGATAATTCATTGCTTTCTTGTGCAGAAACATTGATAGTAATTCATGCAAGTGCAAATAGCGCAAAGTAAATTTTAATTATTTTCATCTTGTTTTATTATTAAATGAATTGTATATCCGCAAACACTAATAATTAATATCTTTAAGGAAAGCTAAATATATGAATATTTTTAGTTTTACAGCGGAATTTGATAGTGAAGAATCCTGTCGTACTCACTTTAAAGAAGAACGGGGCAAGATAGGTGTTGCTTGTAAAAGGTGTTCAGGTACTGAGTATTATTGGATAAAAAGTCAATGGAGTTATGAATGTAAAAAATGTAGAAGCC
>CAZUFO010000033.1:0-20360 GCA_964619615.1 uncultured Lutibacter sp.
TCATGGCGGACAAGGATATGTAACTCCCACTGATAATATTGGCTACAAAGCGGCCAATAAAGCATATACAGAAACTTTTGGAAAGCAAGCCATTCCACAAAGAAGTGGTGGATCAATTCCTATTGTTGCGTTATTTGAGCAAGAATTAAAAAGTAAAACCATTTTAATGGGCTTTGGCTTAGACAGCGATGCAATACATTCACCCAATGAACATTTCGGCATTTTTAATTACCTAAAAGGCATTGAAACCATTCCGTTATTTTATAAATATTATACTGAAATGAGCTCTTAATTTGTTAAACAACTACCTCTTTACCTCTGTTCGTTTGGGTTTTAGAAATTGGATAGATGCTGATATTAAAAAAATGCATCATATTAATTCTGACAAAGAGGTAATGGCGTTTTTTCCAAGTATTCTAACTCTAAATCAAACCTCTAATTTTGTAGAACGAATGCAAACTAGTTTTAAAGAAAACAAGTATTGTTATTTTGCTGTTGAATTATTAGATACAAAAGAATTTATTGGTTTTATCGGTTTTACTAACCAAACTTTTAAATCTGATTACACTCCTTTTGTTGATATTGGTTGGCGGTTAAAAAAGTCTACTTGGAATAAAGGTTTTGCAACTGAAGGTGCTAAAGCATGTTTAGATTATGGGTTTAACACATTAAACTTCAAAACCGTTTTTGCAATTGCCCCAAAACTAAATGTGAAGTCACATCTCATTATGAAAAAAATTGGAATGAAAAAATATACTACATTCTTACATCCAAATATTAAAGACGGAAACCCTTTAAAAGAATGTGTTTTGTACGAGGTTTCAAATTAATTGTATATTTGGTCTGTAATCTACATATTAAAATATGCTTAAACCATCATACAAACTTGCCCTAATTATTTTGATTATTACAACGGGATGTAACAATTCTAAAAATAAAGGTGAACAAAAAATATCTATATCAGTAGAGAGTAATACCATTTCTTTCAAAGAAAAAGGAATGAAATACGCTTTAAAAGCCAAAGGTGTTTTGGGTAAAAATTTAATTAATGCCATTAGTAGCAAAGGAACTGCAAATGCAATGTCGTTTTGTAATGAAAAAGCATATCATTTAACAGATAGCGTTGCTAAAAGTTTAAACGTTCATATTAAACGAGTTTCGGATCGATACAGAAACCCATCAAACAAAGCAAATTCAGATGAACTAGCCTATATCAAAATTGCAAAAAAGCAACTAACCGATGGAGAAAAAGTTTTGCCTGAAATTCAAGAAATAGATGACAAAGTTGTTGGCTACTACCCAATTATATCAAATTCAATGTGTTTACAATGTCACGGAAACCCTTCAAAAGAAATTGAAAAAAATACTTTTTTAAAAATAAACGAATTATACCCTAATGATTTAGCGATTGGCTATTCTTCAAATGAACTGAGAGGTGTTTGGGTAGTAACTATGCCTAAAGAGTGATTTTTAGACTAAAATGAATTACTTTTATTTAGCAATTTTATGGACTCTATATTTTATACTACATAGTTTTTTGGCAGGAAATGGAGTTAAGAGTTTTATCAAAAATAAGCTACCTTCTATTTTCCCTTTTTATCGAATCATCTATAATTTAATTGCATTAGGAACGCTGTTTGTGGTTTTAAATTATCAGAACAACATCACATCAAATACACTTTTCGATGAAACTATTATTACTAAATACGTTGGTTATGGAATTACAATAATCGGCTTGTTCTTAGGGATTTTAGCCTTTAAAAATTATAGCGGATTAGAATTTTCTGGGTTGGATTTCAACAGAAAACAAGTAGCGCAAAATAACACCTTAACCACCACAGGATTCAACAAATATGTACGACATCCACTTTATTTTTCTGCACTTTTAATTGTTTGGGGATATTTTCTAATCAATCCTACAAGTAGTGTAATTATTATGAATAGTGTTATTACAGCCTATTTGATTATAGGAACGAAATTAGAAGAACAAAAATTGGTTGAAACCTTTGGCGAAACCTACAAACAATATATCAAAGAAGTACCAATGTTACTTCCAACATCTATTTTCAAGATTAAAAAGAAGTCCTAATTAAACTTTCTTTACATATTTTGTAATAATCACAATCTGTGTCGGCCCAACTTTACCTTCAATAAATTCAGCATTTTCTTGATCCAAAGAAATTCGGCGCACCGTGGTTCCTTGCTTGGCAACCAAACTAGAGCCTTTTACTTTTAAATCCTTCACCAAAACTACAGAATCACCTGCTTGTAAAATGGTTCCGTTTACATCACGGTGAATCACTTTTTCACTTTCATCCAATCCTTCTCCAGTTGCTTTTGCCCATTTCAACGTATCATCATCTAAATACAACATATCTAATAAATCTTGCGGCCAACCTTCAGATTTTAAACGAGATAACATACGCCAGGCAACCGCTTGAACAGCTCTTTGCTCACTCCACATACTATCATTTAAACAACGCCAATGATTTACATCGGTTGTATCTGGGTTTTCAATTTGATCAACACACGTTTCACAAGCCAACAAACTTCCATCTATTCCTCCTGTTGAAACTGGCTTTACGTCATATATTTTTATATTGTTTGTTGCTGCACACAATTCACATTGATTTCCGCTTCTTGTTTGTAAATCTTCTAGTAAGCCCATATTATTTTTTTAGTTACACAAAATTACTGTTATTAAAAATTTCGAGCAATAAAACTGTCTAAAATTAGAATTCTTATTTTAAAAAAATATGATGCTCTTAAAAACAGAACGGTTGATTATTCGAGAAATGACAAATGTTTTTTCACTTATTCTTTGCCTTTTCAATATAGGCGTTTATTCTCTTTTCAAGAATTGATAAAGTTACGGTTCCTTGTTCTAAAATTACTTCATGAAATTCTCTAATATCAAATTTAGAACCCAACTTAGTTTCTGCTTTTGTACGTAATTCACGAATCTTCAACTCTCCTATTTTATAGGATAGTGCTTGACCTGGCCAAGAAATATATCGATCCGTTTCTGTGTTAATCTCATGTAACGATAATGCCGTATTTGATGCCATAAATTCTACCACTTGCTCTCGAGTCCAACCTTTTGCATGAATACCAGTATCAACTACCAATCGGCAAGCACGCCACATTTCATAGGTTAACTGTCCAAATTTTTCATAAGGAGTTGTATACATCCCCATTTCATCAGCTAAAAATTCACAATATAAACCCCAACCTTCTCCATATGCAGACAAGTATAAATCTTTTCTAAATTGGGGAATACTATCACCCAATTCTGTATTTAAGGAGACTTGTAAATGATGACCTGGCACCGCTTCATGCACCGTTAATGATGGCATTGTATATAAAGTTCTACTTGATAAATTATACGTGTTTACCCAATAATACCCAGGTTCTGTACTGTTTTTTGAAGTCCCAACATAACGTCCTGTTGTATATTTGGGAGCAATTGCATCTGGCACTTTTGCAACACCATAAGGTTTGCGTGGTAATGTTTTAAAAAATCGTGGTAATTGTGCGTCTGCACGTTTTGCCATATCGCGAGCAATCATTAATAACTCATCTGGAGTTTTTGCATAGAACTGCTCATCAGTTCTTAAAAAAGTAAAGAAATCTTCAAAAGAACCCTTAAATTCTAGTTCTGAAATGATTTGTTCCATTTGAGTTTTAATTCGATTAACTTCATTTAAACCGATTTTATGAATATCATCAGCAGTATATTGGTTGCTTGTTGTATAAAAATTGATTCTATCTTGATAATAAGCTTCACCATTAGAAGTTTTAGAAATGCCAATTGAAGTTCTTGTTTTTGGAAAATATTCTGTTTCAAAAAACTTTTTAATTCTTTTAAATTGTGGAGTAACATTTGTTTCTATAGCTATTTTTGCTGCTGTTAAAACAGAGTCAATTTGCTTTTGACTTAAACCCTCTGGAAGGTTTTTAAAAGGGAAATAATAATAACTTTCTTCATAATTATCAACGATATTATTATCGTACGTTGACTCATAACCTTTAAAGATTACCAATGGCTGTGAAACTCCTTTTTCTAATCCTTCTCTTAAATTTGCAAAATGTTGATCTACAAATTCTGGGATTGCATTTAGTTTGTTTAGATATTCTTTTGTTTGTCCGTAATTTGCTAAAGGTTTCACTTCATACGTTAAACTACTATGAAAACCATAATCAGATAATAGCGGATTTAAATAACGTTCAAATTTATAGAATGCAATTTGATCTTTTAGAACAAACTTTAATAAATCAAAAGAAATAGATTCGGTTTCTGATAATTGATTTACATTTATTTGATCTAACTCTTCAAGTATTGTTTGAGCATATGCGGCTTCTGATTTATAATACTCTTTGGTGTAATTCCCCAATGGGAATTCTTTTTCATCATAGCCTTCATGATCTTGATATTTTAAAATTAAATTAGTAAATTTTACAGTTTCTGTTGCGTTATCGAGTTTCTTACAACTAGAAAAACCTACTAATAATAACAAAAAAAGTGTTGTTATTTTTCTCATGATTTAGTTATTTTAATTCTTTGTAAATGCTTTTCTACATCTACAGGCTTATAAATTATTTTAATTGAAACTGGATACTTTTCTAACAATCCTTCTGGTCGAATTGGTCGTTCAACAAAATCTCCACCACAATTTGGACAAATACTCTGTAAAATATCAGCAACACACTCTTTACAAAAAGTACATTCAAAAGTACAAATCATTGCCTCTTTTGAATCAAATGGCAATAATTTGTTGCAATTTTTACAAGTTGTCCGTATTTCTAACATCAGAATTAAATTTTTACTAAATTAGTCTATAAATTTAATTTCAGCAACGACATTTTATATCACTAAGTTTCAATTTTTTTGTGTAAACTGTTTTATGAAACATCTTTTTATTTCAATTTTATTCCTCTTCACTTCAATTGCATATTCGCAACAAAAAGACACTATCAATTCAATTGAAGATAAAAAATTTAAAGTGTTTTATGCAAAACCTGGGTTTCAATTTCAAACCTCGGATGAGCGTTACAAGCTTTTAATTAATTTCAGGTTTCAATTTCGAGGGTATCTTAATTTTGACAAAGACCCAACATCAATTGAAGATTTTGAAAGTTTTAAAGATGATTTTAATATCAATAGAGCTAGAATAAAATTTGGTGGAAATGTATTTCAAGAATGGATGAAATATTATTTTGAGTATGATTTGAAAGGGGAAAATGTTTTAAATCTCGAATTTATGTTTGAGAAATATTCTTTCCTGAAGTTTAGAGTGGGTCAATGGAAATCTCAATATAGCCGTGAGCGAATTGTCTCTTCAGGAAGACAACAAACTGTTGAAAGGTCTTTAATTAATAGAACTTTTACAATTGATAGACAAAAAGGTGTTTCGATATACGGAAACCTGAAAGGGAAAGGTTCATTAAATTTCAATTATTGGCTTTCTACTTTTATTGGCTCGGGTCGTGGTAATATTGAAAGTGATGATGATTATTTGATGTACATGACTCGGTTGCAATGGAATTTAAATGGCAGCGTATTAAAATTTACAGGGTCAGATTTTAACATTACAGAAAAATTTATTTCATCAATCGCTTTAGCTGCTGTTACAAACAGAAGTAAATACACTAGGTTTTCAACAAGTGGAGGTGGAAATTTAGAAGGTTTTGAAAACGCGCTTGATGGGCAATATCGTGTAAATCAATTTTTAATAGAAACCGCTTTTAAATACAAAGGTTTTGCTTGGCAACAAGAATACCATTGGAAAGAAATTAATGATGAGGTTAATATGATTACACCGACTCATTTAATTGGAAATTACTCGCAATTAGGCTATATGCTTCATCAAAGTTTAAGTTTTATTCCTAAAAATTTAGAAGTTTATGGACGCCATGCTATTTATGATCCAAATCGTAAAATTACTAATGACATTCAGCAGGAATACACCATAGGAACAAACTATTTTATTAAGGGTCATAATAATAAAGTAACCCTAGAATATTCGTATTTAGATTATGATTCAATCAATGGCATTTCTAATCAAAAAGGAAGTAGGTATAGAATTCAATGGGATATTAGTTTCTAGAGATTTGCTAATTCTTGTTTTAACTTTTTAGTCAATCCTGAAACTACTAAATCATAAGAATGGTCAATCAATTCTATAAAAAAATCATCTGATAAATTACCTTCAGGTTCAATAGTATTCCAATGTTTTTTACTCATATGAAAACCTGATATTATGGTTTCATCGTATTCTTCTCGCAATTCAAGAGACCATTCTGGATCACATTTTAAATTTACCGCAAACGGAATATGCTCTAAACCACACAAAGCAAACATTTTATTCATCACTTTAAACACCAATGTAACTTCATCAAAAGGAAAATGCTCTGTGACTCCTTTTTTAGATAAGCAATACGTTCTGTATTGTTCTACATTCATAATTACTTTATACTATATAAAATCGGCTTACTTGGCGATGCGTCATTTTCAAAAGAAGCTATTTGTAGATTCAGTAAATACTGTCCGTCTCTAACTTTATTTTCCACAAAAATAAACTCCGTAATTGTAGCATCCAAACGTTGTTTTTTACCAAAATTCCAAAAGGCTTTATGCGCCAATAATTTCCCTCCATCTTTTTCTTTATCGATTGAAGGCAAATCAATCAACAAGTGTTTAACTCCAACCTCTCTTATATAAATTGCTGCTTCTTCGCTTAAATATGGTGGATTCGTATTTGAATATTGTTTTGTTTTCTTTTCTTCTTTATTCGGAAGTGTTCTAATAATCAACGCTTCATTTCCTTTGTTCTTTATCGATTTTTCGATTTGTTTCTTTGTAATAATAAAGTCACCTTCCTGCTCATTTGGTGAAATTGAAATTAATTCGGAAATAAAAAAAAACGTTTTCAAGCAATCATTTATACTATAAAACTCTTTGGTAATGTGCCCAACACATTCTGTATGTGTTCCGTGTGCATGTGGATTGAAATGAATATTATTAAAATTTACGGAACTTCCTTTTTTAACACTTCCTGTCCAATTACCATCAATAACTGGTTCGATTTTAGGGGCGTCTAAATACCACGCATTCACATTCTCTTTTGAAGCAGTAATTGGCAATGAAATATCAATCGGCTTTAAAAGGTTAACCTTGTATTTTTTTAAATTATGGCGGATTGTTGTTAACATAAATCAAATATACTAAATCATGAATAAATCTGAAGCAATTCCATCAACAAGAAATTTACCTTTATTGGTTGCTTTTAGAATAGAATTTTCAAGAACTAACAATTCTTGATTTAAGAATACAGTTGAAACATCTAAAAGGTGAGCTTCAAAATTTTCTCCAAAATCAGTTCTTACTTTCTCTAAATCAACTCCCCAAATAGTTCTTAAACCTGTCATGATATATTCATTAAACTGGTCATTTTTTGAAAGTATTTCAGATTCTGAAGGCAGTTTATTTTGTTCTAACGATTTTATATATTTTGTGTTATTCGAAATATTCCAAGAGCGTTCTTTTCCGTTATACGAATGCGCTGATGGTCCAACTCCTAAATATTGTTTTCCTAACCAATAAGAAGTGTTATGTTTTGAGAAAAACCCGTTCTTTCCAAAATTAGAAATTTCATATTGAACGAAACCGTTTTTTTTAGTCTCTTCAACTAAAATATCGAAATGTTTGGCTGCCAAACTTTCATCTAAAGGCGGATATTTTCCGCTTTTAATAAAAGACGCTAAGGCTGTTTTTGGCTCAACAGTTAAGGCGTAACTAGAAATATGATTCACACCAAAATCAACCGCTTTTTGCAAGTTTTGCTTCCATTTTTCTTCTGACATATTTGGAATCCCGTAAATTAAATCAATGGTAATGTTATCAAAATAACGTGTCGCTTCAGACAAACAATCAATAGATTCAGATGAAGTATGAGCTCTATTCATCGATTTTAAATCATCTTCAAAAAAAGATTGGATTCCGATACTTAGTCGGTTAACTGGGCTTTTAGATAATTTGATTATTTGATTTTTAGACAAATCATCTGGATTGGTTTCTAAGGTAATTTCAGGATTTTTAACAACATCGAAATTTTGATAAATTGTATCAATCAAAAATTGAATTTCATCAATAGTTAATAAACTTGGTGTTCCTCCACCAAAATAAATAGTTTCTATTACTTCTGTTATTTCATTTTTTCTAAGAACAAGTTCTTTTGAAATTGCTAAAATCATTTCATTTTTATTCTTCATAGAAGTTGAAAAATGAAAATCACAATAAAAACATGCTTGTTTACAGAAAGGGATATGAATATAGATTCCTGCCAATATTCTAATCTAAATAGGTGTATATCAAAATTATTTCACCTAACACATTCTTATTTTTTTCAGGAAAGTCGTCTAATTTTTCAGTTCTACCAATAAATTTTAAAGGCATTTTAAATTTTTTAATATCAAAAGTAATTACAGATTTAGAAGGGTATTTTGAACCATTATAAGTATGTATTGCTTTAAAAGCACCTTGTTTACGTGTATTAATTACAGATTCATAAATCTGAAAAGTTATATCATCAAAAACAATATCTGCAGTTACCCACTTACTATTATCATCTAACGAAACTAGTTTATACATATAGTTAGACTCCTTTTTACCCATTAAAATGGCTTGCATAGGTGTCGTAAACAATTCTTTAAACTGATTAATCATCCCTTTTTTTGGAATCAACGCCAAGCCTTTACTTTTTACTTTTGGTTTCTTCCCTTCTTCAAAATCCACAAAAATTGTCTTATTCGGAATTTGCATTCCTTCAACATTAATTTCAACGTTAATTTTACATTTTAATATTGGATCTGCAGAATATTTTTCAATTAAAACACTAATATTTCCATCAACTAATTGTTGTGCAGATAGACTAATACAAAAGAAAAACAATATGATATTAACTATGTTTTTCATTCAGAAATATTCATTTTATTAAATTTATAATAGGTTAACAAACTAAAAAACAAACTCATTCCCACTAAAAAATAAACAGAATTCATAATATCTCTATAGGGTATTTCACTAACAAAAAATAACTGCCATTTAGAAATATGATAGGTAAACAAAAATGGCTGCCAAGAACTAAAAATACCAAAAACAAACGTTTGTAATAAAGTGAGTAAAATTAAAACTCCTAGTGAAATTAAAATTGCAGTTAATGTATTTTTAAACCACATAGCAAAAAACATAGCCATACTAGAAAAGGCTATCATTGCCAAAGTAGCAAACATTAAAGCATTATAAAATCGACTTAAAAATGTTGCTTCTTGTATAAATTGAATTCCATCAATAAAAACAACAACATCTCCAGTCCCAAAAATTAAAACTGATGGTACGATAGCCGACAAACCAACTATTAGCATAAAGCAAATAGTATAAACAATCATACTAATAATTTTAGCTGCCAATAATTTCCCTCTAGAAATTGGTTGCGTAAGCATTAATCTAATTGTTCCTAGTTCAAACTCACTTGAAAAAATATGTGCTGTAACTATAATTATTAATATTGGGATATGGACCCAAAGTGTGTTTAATGCTAAATAAGAGATTAAATAACCATTAATTACATTGCCTTCAATATAAAAATATTCATTAATCACTTGCAATAAGTACTGAAACAATTCCTCTCCATCGCTATATAAACCTAAATTGATAATTAACATTAAAACAATGGCAATAAAAAAAGTAAGATATGTTCTAGGCGAACTAAACAACTTATATAACTCTATGTAAACTAATTGTATCAATCTATAATTTCTAAATATTTTTCTTGTAAAACCGTTAGCGTTTGTACAGCTATTGGTATACTATTAATTTCGACCAATTTTTTAACTACTTGTTCAACATCATTAGAATTTAACTTAACGATGAATTTATTTACACATAAACTAACTACTTTCAGGGTTTGAAGGTAATCAATCGTTTCTTTATTTAATTCAGATTTAAATGTAAACGCAATATTATTTTTAGATTTTAATAATTCCGTTTTCGAAATATCTAACTCAATATTCCCTTTATGTAACAAAATAAAATGATCTGCAAATTGCTCTAATTCATTTAACAAATGTGATGAAACAATTATAGTAATTCCTTTTTCATTTAACTCTTTTAACAAATTAATTAGGTCTTGAAAACCGTTTGGATCCAAACCATTAAACGGCTCATCTAATATTAACATTTCAGGTGAAAGTAATAAAGCTTGAGCAATAGCTAAGCGTTGTTTCATGCCCATTGAAAAAAATTCCACCTTCTTAGAATGTGTATCTGAAAGCCCAACTTTAACCAATAATTTATCTAAATTAGTATTGCTTTTATTTATTTTTTTTATCAAACTTAAATTTTGTTTGGCGGATAAATATGGGTAAAATGAAGGTGAATCAATTAAATATCCACAATATGAGCGCAAACTACTGAAGGATTTTTGAGCCTCATTTTTAATCTTAATACTTCCTGTTTCTGGGAAAACCAACCCTGATAAAACTCTCAAAATAGAACTCTTTCCAGCTCCATTAGGGCCTAAAAGGCCAATGATTTTTCCTTTTTCAACAGAAAAATAAATGTGTTTTAATACTTGTTGATTGCCATAATGAAGTGACAAATCTTCAACTTCAAGAATATTCATTACCAATAAAAATTTTGGAGCTTATAGTATTTCACAAATAGTATTTTTTCCCAAAAACTCTTTTTAAATAAAATCAAAGGGTTCTTTAAAGAATTGTCTGGTAAAATGTGATACCATCGATAGCCACTTTCATAAAAATATTTTTTTACTTGGTTTTCATAGCCCAAATCTTTTGCCGCAACCAGTATTGCAATTCGTTGGCATTTAGAATGCATAAAAGGCTTAATCAATCTATTATCATAGCCTAATGAATATAATTTATCTTTTACCTGCTTATAGTTTTGAAACCTTCCATGCGCATCAAGCTCAGAAAAAAATGGTATTGTCAGTCCAAACAATGCTATATAACTCCAAAAATAAAAACTCAAACTACTAAAATCAATTGGGGTAATTAGCAACTTTTTAATTCCAAAGACAAAGAGAAAAATACCAACCAATGCCATAAAATGAAGAAATGATCCAATCTTAAGAAATCGGGTCAATTGATTCCATTTTATTATCATAAATGATGGATGATATGTCTTAATTTCTGACTTGACCATAAACAAATGTAATGAAATATTTATCTTAAACTAAACGAGGCTTCAATTAATTTACCTTTTTAGGATTCTGTTTTACAAAAGCACTCCAACCTGAATAACTTTTATTAGTTGTAATCTTACCACTATTATAAAAATGACAAACTGCCGCTGCAAGACCATCTGTTGCATCTAAATTTTTTGGTAAAGTTTTTAATTTTAATGTGCTTTTTAGCATCCCAGCAACTTGTTCTTTGCTTGCATTACCATTACCCGTAATTGACATTTTAATTTTTTTAGGAGCGTATTCTGTAATAGGTATTTCACGAGACAAACCTGCAGCCATTGCAACTCCTTGTGCACGCCCTAATTTGAGCATCGATTGTACATTTTTACCAAAAAAAGGGGCTTCTATTGCAATTTCATCTGGATGATAATTGTCAATCAACTCCAAGGTGCGTTCAAAAATTAATTTCAACTTTACATAATGATCATCGTACTTTTTAAGTATCAATTCATTCATCAAGAGAAATTCCATTTTCTTATCTACAACTTTTATCAACCCAAAACCCATAATTGTGGTTCCAGGATCAATACCTAATATGATTTTTTCAGTCGACAATATTTTGTTACTTTGTGTAAAAATACAATAAACTCAATTAGTATTCAATGAAAATATTTCTATTAAAATGACGCTTATATTTATTGTTATAACATCGATCTATGTCATTCTAATCAGTCTATTTATCATTGGTTTCTTTAAAATTAACGTTTTTAAAGGAGCCGATTCATCTCCAATAAACAAATTTTCAATTATTATTCCTTTTAGAAATGAAGCAGCTAATTTGCCCGCTTTATTAAATAGTTTATCAAAACTAAAATACCCGAAAGAACTATTTGAAATATTACTTATTAATGATGAATCATCTGATAATTACCAAAAAATAATTGATGCTTTTATTAGCAAAAACAATCATTTAAATATTCGTTTAATCAACAATTTTAGAAAATCTGACGCTCCAAAAAAAGATGCTATTGAAACGGGAATTGAAAATTCAAATTTTGATTGGATTGTAACTACAGATGCCGATTGTTTACTTCCACTCAACTGGATAAATACGTACGATAGTTTTATACAAACCAATGATGTTGTTTTTATTGCGGGTCTAGTTACTTTTAATACAAGTAATTCATTTTTAGATAAATTTCAATTACTAGATTTTACTGCACTAATTGGTTGCACTATTGGTAGCTTTGGCATAAACAAACCTTTTATGTGCAATGGTGCGAACCTCTGCTATCAAAAAAATGTTTTTTATGCTGTAAACGGATTTGAAGGAAATAATACGATTGCAAGTGGCGATGATATTTTTTTGATGGAAAAAATAAAACTTAAACACCCTGCTAAAATTAAATACTTAAAATCTTTAAACAATTTGGTAACCACCTCAACAATGCCTTGCTTAACTACACTCTTTTCACAAAGAGTTCGTTGGGCATCGAAAACAACTTCTTACACCAATAATTTTGCGAAACTAGTAAGTATCGTGGTTTTTTTAATGAATTTTTTATGTGCTGTTCTTATAATAAAAAGTATTTACAAACTCCATATTTCAGAAATTGATTTGTGGATATTGTCACTAAAATTTGTAGTTGATTTTATTATCATTTTAATAACTTTAAATTTATTTCAAAAGTTTAAAGAATGCATTTATTATCCTGTTGTTTATCTTTTTTATCCATTTTTCAACTCTTTAATTGCGATTCAAACACTATTAATGAGGAACCATCTTTGGAAAGACCGCAAATTTTAGCAGTAAAACTTGCAAACGCACAACTTACTATTAATCAATCGTTTTTTTAGATATACATCCGCAAAATTATGTATTTTTGTCAAATACAAACTTTTAATTTATGCAAGAGCACAACGCCTATAAAATATACCCAAAATCTATACGAACTTTTATTGATGATAATTATGATTTAAATAAAATAAATTTTGGTAATATCGAAAACAATGTCAAAGCTATTTTGCAAAAATTAAAAATTGATCACCTTTTAAATTGTACTTGGGATATAAATTCGATGTATTTTTTTGACAAAAAAAATATTACTAGAACAAACAACAAACCTTCTGATTTTGATGACTTCTCACAATTTAATTTTATTTTCACAAGCTTAAAGGAAAGTAAATCAACAAAAGATTACGAAATGGCTATTGAAAAATTAGAAACTAAATTCATCTATAAATACCAGCATAATATAGCCCAGGAGCATGAATTATTTATTAAAAAAGAAGTTCTAAAAAAGAAACGTCAAAAAATGTTTTTCTATGCTGCTGCCGGCCTCCTTATATTTTCATTAATTGCTATTGTAATATATATTAAGTATATTCAATCTTTTGAATATCAATAAACAGTGCGGTTTGCAAAACAAATGGTATGGGTTTGTCAATAAACGGTAATTTTACTGACATTTCACTTGTTTATTAACTTCTTTTTATTACATTTTAGCAGAGTCAACCCCAAACCCACGACTATGGCTTTATACAACTACAAAACTACCAACCCTGCTTTTAGCAAAGATGTTTGGAAAGGCTATGTCTCAACATCAAACAAAATGACCGTAAACGGAATTATACTAAAGTCTTTCTTTTGTATATTCCATGTCGCTTCAACCGCATACCTAACTTGGAAACTCCATTACTTAGGCTATAACATTAATGTATGGCGGATTAGCAGCAACATTAATTTTTAGCCTATTAACTGCTTTTACCCATAGATTAGCACCCGTTTTAGTTCCTTTATATGCTTTAACTCAAGGGTTTTTTCTTGGAGGAATTACAATTTACGCAGAAAGTAAATTTAAGGGAATGCCAATGCAAGCAATTGGAGTAACTATAAGCACTTTCTTTTTGATGCTTTTCTTATACAGAGCAAGAATTGTAAAAGTAACAGAGCGTTTTAGAAGTGTGTTTTTTGTTTCCCTTGCTTTGATTATGTCTATTTATGCAATAAGCTAGATATTAAAAATAGTTGATATCCAAACACCTTTTACCATTCTTGAAAGTTATTCGTTTTCAGCAATCGCTTTTAATGTATTAGCAGCAGAAGCTGCAGCGTTTACACTATTATTAGACTTTGATTTTATTGAAAGAAAGAAAAACCATGCTCCTAAATGTATGGAGTGGGTTGCAACTTGGGGTCTTTTAGTTACTTTAGCTTGGGTGTATGTAGAAGCCTTAAGATTAATGAAAAATATGGTTATAAATTAACCGAAAATATTACTTAAAATACTTTCAGCATTTAACCAGAAAGTCAAAATACCTAATAAGATTACAAACAATAGTATTAGTTTGATTTTATTAGGTTTTTTTCGCTCTTTAAATCTATTCGCCATAATTATATTGTTTTTGTTGCTCTCAACATTTCTCTTTTCCCTGGTGGACCTTTTAATCTTTCAACGGTAAAACCAACTTCTTGCATATTCCTTCTAACACTTCCTTTTGCAGAATAAGTGACTAATATACCATTCTCTTTTAAAGCGTCAAACATGATTTTAAAAATTTCAACAGTCCATAATTCAGGTTGAACTCTTGCTCCAAAAGCATCAAAATAAATAAGATTGAATGTGTCAATATCATCAATTTCATTAAAAAATCGTTGCCTTTTTTCTAGTTTAAAATTCCCTGATAATTCAAATGCTGTTCCACAAGACTCTGAATGTATTTTCTGAAAAATTTGCGCATCATTTATTGCATTCAATTCAGAAACATAATTCAATGCTAAAATCTCTTCTGGTTTTACTGGATAAGCTTCAACACCTACATAATTTACTTTCAAGTTTCTTTTTATTAACTCTAAATAAGTAATAAAACAATTCAAACCTGTACCTAAACCTACCTCTAGAATGCTGACTTCTTGATTTTTGAAATTTGCCAATCCATTCTTAATAAAAACATGATATGCTTCTTGTATTGCTCCATGTTTTGAATGGTACTGCTCATCCCAATCCGGCAAATGGATTGTTGTAGAGCCATCAGCGGTAGTTATTATTTCTCTCTTCATGTTATTCTTTAAAATTCTAAACCTCCACAAATTTATGCAAAGAAAACCTAGTATTAAAAATTTAAAAAAGGGTATTTGTTAGTACTACTAATTTTATACCTTTACACCCTATTAAAGCAATGAAAAAAATGAGTACTAGTACACAAAATATTATTATTGAGAAAGTTACAAAATCAAAATTAAGTCAAGTAGATTTCAATAGTTTAGCATTTGGAAGTGTTTTTACAGACCATATGTATGAATGCGAATATAAAAATGGCGAGTGGCAAACTCCAACAATTAAGCCTTACGGCCCTATTTTAATGGATCCATCTGCTAAAGTTTTTCATTACGGTCAAGCAGTTTTTGAAGGTATGAAAGCTTACAGAGCGGATGATGATACTATTTGGATGTTTCGCCCAGACGAAAACCAAAAACGTATTAATATTTCTTCAGCAAGACTTCAAATGCCAGCATTTCCAAAAGAATTATTTTTTGAAGGTTTAGAAACACTATTAAAACTAGACAGAAATTGGATTCAAAAAGGAGAAGGAAACTCCATGTATATTCGTCCATTTGTAATTGCTTCTGAAGCAGGCGTTGCTGCATCGCCTTCAAAAGAATATAAATTTATGTTTATTCTATCGCCTGCGCAATCTTATTTTAAAGGTGGCGGATCTGATGTAAAAGTTTTATTTGCTGATAAATTTAGCCGTTCTGCAAGTGGCGGAGTTGGTTTTGCAAAAGCCGCTGGTAATTATGCTGGGCAATTCTACCCAACGCATTTAGCGCAACAACAAGGCTACCAACAAGTGGTTTGGACAGATGCTGCTACACATGAATTTTTAGAAGAAGCAGGTGTAATGAACGTGTTTTTTAGAGTTGGCGACACCTTATTAACCGCTCCAATTTCTGATAGGATTTTAGATGGAATTACACGAAAAAGCATTCTTCAAATTGCGGAAGATGAAGGAATAAAAGTAGAAGTTCGTAAAATTTCTGTTTTTGAAATTGAAGAGGCTGCTAAAAAGGGTACTTTAAAAGAAATGTTTGGTGCTGGTACAGCTGCAGTGGTTAACCCAATTGCTGGTTTTGGATTTAAAGGTAATGATTATGATTTACCAAAAGTAGAAAACAGTTATGCGATGCTTTTTAGAAAACGTATCACAGACATTCAAAGCAACAAAGCCGAAGATAAATTTGGCTGGAGATATTTAGTGAAAGAATAGTTTTTTTTAATGAATAATTAGAAATGAAAAATTAATAATTTAAAAGTCGCCAATTGGCGATTTTTTTTTAGTTTTAAAAGCCTGTAAATTATTGAAGTCCCTCACTGTTGAATAAACGAGGCAACATTCATTCTTAATTATTCCTTATCCATTTACTTTTCAAGAATTTCCTGAATATTTGGTTTAAAATAAGAAGGTCCTTTTAACACTTTTCCATCTTCTCTAAAAATTGGTTTGCCGTCTGCACCCAATTTACTCATATTACTACGTTGTATTTCATTAAACACTTCTTCAATTTTATATTGCATTCCGTGTTCTAAAATAGTGCCACATAAAATATACAGCATATCACCTAAAGCATCTGCTACTTCAACTAAATCATTATTTTGGGCAGCTTCAAAATATTCATCATTTTCTTCCGCCATTAAATTATAGCGTAATTTATTTTTTGCTTCGCCTAAATTGGCAGTTGGACTATGTTTTATTCCTAATTTAAAAGCTTCATGGAATTGTTGAACTGCACTTATCTTATTCTTCATTTTTTGTTTTTTTTGTATGATTAAAACGGATGTCATTCCTGCGAAGGCAGGAATCCATACTAAATTTGGGTTTAGACTCCTGCTTTTACAAGAAAGGTAAAACTCGAAAAAAAGTATCTAACCTTCCGATAATAAACTCACGTAAATTATGTAATTTTGTGATTATAAATATACTGATTATGTTTTCTTCTGGACAGAAAATTTTTGCGCTTTTTTTTATTGTCGTTTTTGTTATTGCAATGATTTGGACCTATCGGAGAGATTTAAAATTACACAAGGTTCATTATAAAAACACGTGGAAAATCTCTGTTACAATAATTGCAATAATTGCGCTGTTTACAATGATTACTTTTTCGATGCACTAAACCTTATTGTATCTAAAACAATCCGTTGTATGATCATTTACCATACCGGTTGCTTGCATGTGTGCATAAATTACTGTGGAGCCAACAAACTTAAATCCTCTTTTTTTTAAATCTTTTGAAATAGCATCTGAAAGTGGAGTATTTGGCGGTAATTCATTTTGCGATTCCCATTTGTTTTTGATTGGTTTGTCATTTGTGAAATTCCAAATGTATTTTGAAAACGATCCGAATTCTTTTTGAATTTCCATAAATGAAACCGCATTAGAAATAGTGGCTTTTATCTTTAATTTATTTCTGATAATACCCGCATTTTGAAGTAATTCTTCAAACTTATCATCACCATAGTTTGCTATTTTTTTATAATCAAAATTATCAAAAGCGGTTCTAAAGTTTTCACGTTTCCTTAAAATGGTAATCCAACTTAAGCCTGCTTGAAAGGTTTCTAAAATTAGAAATTCAAATATTTTGTCATCATCATATAAAGGAACGCCCCATTCTGTATCATGATATTCCATATACAAAGGATCTTTTCCAGACCATTTACAGCGTATTTTTTTCATAATAAAAATCTATTTGTACAAATTTAATTTTTTTAAAGTAACCAATTACAATCCATTACATAAATTTGGTGTAAATTTTGTACTATTTATGTTTAAACACTTTATAATGAAAAACTTATTTTATCTTTTCATATTCACGCTAATGATTTACAGTTGTGGCTCAACTGATAAGACATTAAAAACTACAACTAATAATTCTGAAGAAGAGACTGTTGTTATAGAAAATGATAGTTTAGAATATAAAATTATCATCACTGATATTGGCTTTTCAACGTATTTAGTTTCAATAGCAAAGCCTATCGAGTTTTATTCACTAGAATATTTAGAGACCAAAAATTATTTCTATGTTACTGAATGGAATAATAGAGCAAGAAACCCTATACGGTACGATGATTTTTACGGAGACCCAATTGATTATTCTCCGCATATCCCATTATGGATTAGAAGTTAATTATAAACTATTTAACTACTTTGAGTTTATAAAACATAAATACAACATTCGATTATAAAAAAAGCCGATAAATAATTCTTTATCGGCTTTATATTTTTTAGTGTGCAAACCTAACGGGTCCTCCACGTCTAATTTCTTCGTCTGAAGCCATTTCAAACTTATTGAAATTTTCTCTAAATGCATTTGACAATTTAAACGCCATTTTATAATAGGCTTCATCATCATTCCACGACGCCTTTGGGCTTAAAATTTTTGTTGGAACACCAAGACATTTTCTTGGTTGCGCAACTCCAAATACAGAATGAATATGATAGTCTTCATAGCAATACTTCCCTAAATCTCCATTTAAGGCTGCGTTAATCATAGCGCGCGTATATTTCAATTTCATTCTAGTTCCAACACCGTAAGGACCACCTGTCCAGCCTGTATTTATCAACCAAACATTTACATTTGCTTCTTTCATTTTTTTACTCAACATCTCTGCATATTTTGCAGGATGTAATGGCATAAATGGTGCGCCAAAACATGCTGAAAATGATGGAACAGGCTCAGTAACTCCGGCTTCTGTTCCGGCAACTTTAGCTGTATAACCTGAAATAAAATGATATGCTGCCTGATTAGGCAATAACCTTGAAATTGGAGGCAATACTCCAAAAGCATCAGCAGTTAAAAAAAAAATATTTTTAGGGTTTTTACCTATGGATGGCGTTTGAATATTATCAATAAAATCAATTGGATAACTAACACGTGTATTTTGTGTAATTGAAACATCCGAATAATCAACTTCATTTGTTCCTTCTTTGAAAACAATATTTTCTAAAAGAGAACCTTTTCGAATAGCGCCATAAATCTCTGGTTCATTTTCTTCTTTTAAATTAATCGTCTTTGCATAACAACCTCCTTCAAAATTAAAAATGGTATTGTCTTTTGTCCAACCATGCTCATCATCACCAATTAATTTTCTATTCGGATCGGCAGATAATGTTGTTTTCCCTGTTCCAGACAAACCGAAGAAAATTGCAGTTTCACCATCTTCACCAACATTTGCAGAGCAATGCATCGGCATAGTTTCTTTAAAAACTGGTAAAATAAAATTTAGTGCAGAAAAAATTCCTTTTTTCACTTCACCGGTATAACCTGTACCACCAATAAGAATTGTTTTCTTTTTAAAACTTAACACTGCAAAATTATGCTGACGTGTTCCGTCTTCGGCTGGTATTGCCATAAAGCTTGGCGCTTGTAAAATAGTCCATTCTGGTTCGAAATTTTCTAATTCTTCATCAGTTGGTCTTAAAAACATATTATATGCAAACAAATTAACCCAAGGCAATTCTGTAATAATACGCAGGTTCATTTTATATCGAGAATCCGCACAAGCATACGATTCTCTTACAAATAATTCTTTACCCGAAAGGTGTTTTGTAATCTTTGCATATAACTTATCAAATGCAAGTTCATCAAACGGAATATTGATGTCGCCCCACCAGACTTCATCTTTAGTTAATTCATCTTTCACAATAAATCTGTCTTTCGGAGACCTACCAGTAAATTCGCCAGTATTAACTGCTAAAGCACCAGAATTGGCTTCTTTACCCAATCCTTTTTCTAAGCAAATTTCATGTAATTTTTCTGGAGTTAGATTGTACTGAATTATAGCATTTTCAATACCATAATTACTTAAAGAAATTGTTTTAATAATTGTCTTATCAGTTATCATTATTTTTAAAATTAGTTGTTGATGTTGAGGCAAAATTAAACTAACTTTTTTGATAAAATTACTAATTTGATATTTTTTGATGAAAAAAATATATTAATACTATTTTACTCTAGGCGGGTTCTGAAAATTTATATTTTATATGTAGCAAAAATTGATTGATTTCAACAATAAACATTGAAATCCTATAAGTTATTTTTAATCTTTTAATTTGCTCATACCTGAAATAAATTATAGATTAAATTAATTAATCCTA
>CAZUFO010000034.1:0-19902 GCA_964619615.1 uncultured Lutibacter sp.
TCCTGCAATTGTTGGATGTATTCCCGATTTTAAGAATAAAAACCAAATAATAATTGCTAAAACTATACCTATTGTGAATGAGTATTTTATTTTAAAATAAAGCAATCTTAAAAAAGCAATGAGAATAATTCCATAGAGCATGAAAAGCCAATTGATGCTAGCGCTATAAAAAATGGCAATAACAAGAACGGCTGCAATATCATCAATAATAGCAAAAGCCGTTAAAAATATTTTCAAACTCAAAGGAACTCGTTTGCCCAAAACACTTAAAATAGCCAATGCAAATGCAATATCTGTTGCCATTGGAATTCCCCAGCCTTTTGCAGTTTCAGGATCTTGGTTTAACGCTAAATATAATCCGACAGGAACTAAAATACCTCCTAATGCAGCAATAAAAGGAAACGCTGCTTTTTTAACGGTATTAATTTCGCCAATTAGTAATTCTCTTTTTAGTTCAAGACCAATCAAAAAGAAAAAAATTGCCATTAAACCATCATTTATCCAAAGAATAAGCGGCTTCTTTAATTCAAAATCTTGAAAAGAAATTCCGATTTTATATTGCCATAAACTTTCATAATATGCTCCATAGGAAGAATTTGCCCAAATTAGAGCAATTAATGTTGCTCCAAAAAGTAACATTCCTGCTAAACTTTCCGTTTTTATAAACTTTTGAAATTGTGATATAAATATTTTTTTAATCATTTATTGTTGAGTTTTAGGGCTTCTTTTTTTATGCCACCGGTTTTGCTATGCTTAGTTGCGACAATTTAGCACTTAATTTTCTAAGTACAAAACCTACTTTGGAAAAATCGGATATTTTTCCAAAGTAGCACAGAACTAAGCAATTAAGTATAGCCATTGTTAGGTACAGTTTCAAATATTTTCTTATTACTAAACTCTATCAGTTGGATTTCCTTTGGCAAATTATTTTCATCTCTGAACTTTAATATTTCAGGTTTATTGTCGCAAAAAATAATGTCAAACGAAAATCTGTCATTTCCATAAATTCCTCTATGAATCATATTTGCCGAAAAAATCAATAAATCAGTTCTATTCAGTTCTATTAGTTTTCCTGTTTTGAGAGAATCACTTGGTTTTTTCCCATTAAGAGAGTTCCTAACTTCATACTCTTGTTTAGAATCCCATTTTCTATGTGTTTCTGGAATTAGTTCTATTCCTAATTCCTTTATTAGAGGTATTCTAAAGTGTACTACATTTTCCGCTTTTATTGCTTTTTTCTGTTCTTCATCAGTCATTCCAGTATATTGAATATCTCTATGTCAATAATTTTTTTGTTTTAAATTTTTTGGGTCGAAAAAAATTTGAGTATTCAGAAATTTGGGTTGTTTAAACAGAAGAAGGTTAATTATTTTGCTTTGAGAAATGAAGTTGAATAATATTTCCTTTTCTTGTTTGTCAAGACATTTTGAAGATGTAATACTATGGCTATTTAAAAGACCTTTTGCGTAGGCTTCAGAATGTTCTTTCAGCTAAGAATTATGAAATTTCCGCAAAATCGGTTCGATAGTTAAAAGTTCTTCTTCTTTGAAAAATTTTTGGTGGTGGCTATAACCATATTTCGTGTAATCTCCTATTTTCATTTTTTTAATTGTAGCTAACGGATAAGATGTCTTCAGTTTCAATTGATTATATCGTCCGATACGTAAAGTTAGTCAAAATAATTTACAAAGTCAACTGTCTTTTTTCTTAACCACCGCTTACCGGAGGAATTAATGCAATTATATCGTTGTTTTTTATGATCATATTGTCTTCGCCATATTCCATATTTATCGCGATAGAAAAACTTTGATGCTGTTTTAACTTCGGATAATTTATTACTAATTTTTCTTTTAATTCACCAATATTCATTCCTTCAGAAATAGTTAATTCTTCAGAACGTTTTTCTGTAACATCACTTGTGATTCCGAAAAACAGCAATTGTATTTTCATGGAAATATTTTTCAGCAAAAATACATGTTTTTGAATACACTTTAGCGTGAACGGGAATTTAGATTAATAACTATTCTTAGTCATCGAAAATACTTATATTTGTCAGTTAATTTACATACTAATTATGAGTAAATCTAGACTAAGGCAAGAGGCACTTTTGTACCATGCAAAACCAAAGCCAGGGAAAATAGAAGTTGTACCTACTAAAAAATATGCAACGCAACGAGATTTAGCGTTGGCATATTCACCAGGAGTTGCAGCCCCTTGTTTAGAAATTGAAAAAGATAAAAATAACGTTTATAAATATACAGCGAAAGGAAATTTAGTAGCTGTTATTTCTAACGGAACGGCTGTTTTAGGTTTAGGAAATATTGGCCCGGAAGCTTCAAAACCAGTGATGGAAGGTAAAGGCTTGCTTTTTAAAATATTTGCCGATATAGATGTATTTGATATAGAAGTTGACGCTACAGATGTAGAAACTTTTGTGCAAACGGTCAAGGCAATTGCTCCAACTTTTGGTGGAATTAATTTAGAAGATATAAAGGCACCAGAAGCGTTTGAAATTGAACGAAGGTTAAAAGAAGAATTAGACATTCCGGTAATGCATGACGATCAGCACGGAACTGCAATTATCTCAGCTGCCGCATTAAAAAATGCTATTGAAATAGCAGGTAAAGATATTTCTAAAGTTCAAATTGTGGTAAATGGTGCAGGTGCCGCTGCAATATCTTGTACCCGTTTATATCTTAGGTTGGGTGCGAAGCGAGAGAATGTTGTGATGTGCGATAGTAAGGGAGTGATTAGAAAAGATAGAGAAGGTTTAACAACAGAGAAATTGGAATTTGCTACAGCAAAAGAAGTTTCAACTTTAGCAGATGCAGTAAAAGGAGCTGATGTTTTTATTGGTCTTTCTGTTGCGGATGTTTTAACGCCAGACATGTTATTATCGATGACTGAAAATAAACCGATTGTATTTGCGATGGCAAATCCAAATCCAGAAATAAAATACGATTTAGCTATAAAAACGCGTAAAGATATCATTATGGCAACGGGTCGTTCAGACCATCCGAATCAAGTAAATAATGTACTTGGTTTTCCATTTATTTTTAGAGGCGCTTTAGATGTACGCGCTACAAAAATTAATGAAGAAATGAAAATGGCGGCAGTTCATGCCTTGGCAGAGCTAGCGAAAAGCCCAGTTCCTGAACAAGTAAATATTGTTTATGATGAGGTTAGTTTATCTTTTGGTGAAGAATATATCATTCCAAAACCATTTGACCCAAGATTGATTTATACCGTTCCTTTAGCGGTTGCAAAAGCTGCAGTAGCATCGGGAGTTGCATTAGAACCAATAGAAGACTGGGATAAATACCGTGATGAATTGATGGAGCGTTTAGGGACTGGCAATAAAATAATTCGTTTGTTGCATAACAGAGCAAAATCTGACCCTAAAAGAATTGTTTTTGCAGAGGCGGATCATTTAGACGTATTAAAAGCAGCGCAAATTGTTTATGATGAAAAAATAGGAATCCCAATTTTATTAGGAAATAGAGAGATTATTTTAGAGTTGATGGAGGAAATTGACTTTACAGGAGAGGTAGAAATAATTGATCCGAAAACCCCTGAACAAAAAGAGAAAAGATTGGCCTATGCCGAAAAATATTGGAAAGCGAGACAGCGAAAAGGAATTAAATTATTAGATGCTCAAAAATTAATGAGAGAGCGTAATTATTTTTCTGCAATGATGGTTAATGAAGGAGATTCAGACGCTTTGTTAACAGGATATTCTCGAAATTATGCATCTGTTGTAAAACCAATGCTAGAATTAATTGGGTTGGATAGTGGAGTTACAAGAGTAGCCGCAACAAACTTAATGCTAACCAAAAGAGGACCGATGTTTTTGGCTGATACCACAATTAATATCAACCCAACAGCAAAACACTTGGCTAAAATTACCCAGTTAACAGGAATGTTGGCTAAAATGTTTGGAATCACACCAAATATTGCCATGCTTTCTTTTTCAAATTTTGGAGCTTCGAATCATGAAGATGCTAAGAAAATAAGAGAAGCAGTTAAGTTGGTGCATAAGTATTATCCGAATGTGATAATAGATGGTGAGTTACAAGCTGATTTTGCTTTGAACCCTGAAATGTTAAAGAAAGAATTTCCTTTTTCTAAGTTGGTAGATAAAAAAGTAAATGTTTTAATATTTCCAAATTTAGATGCAGCTAATATTAGTTATAAAATGATGAAGGAATTATATGACGCAGAGTCCATTGGACCAATAATGTTAGGGTTAAGAAAACCTGCTCATATTGTGCAATTAGGGTCGAGTGTTGATGAAATGGTAAATATGGCAGCAGTGGCAGTTGTTGATGCTCAAAATAAATCGAAAAAGAACTGATTATTTCATTACATTTGAAACTTTAACGCTAACCAATGATAACCCACCTTAGAGGAAAATTAGTTGAGAAAAACCCAACCTATGTAATTGTTGAATGCGCAGGAATTGGGTATATTGCTCATATTTCATTAAATACATATTCTAAAATTGCGGATGAAGAAGCAATTTTTATCTACACCTATTTGTCTGTTAAAGAAGACTCACAAACATTGTTTGGTTTTGCAGATAAATTAGAACGAGAAATATTTAAATTATTAATTTCTGTTTCTGGTGTTGGAACTAGTATTGCCAGAACGATGTTATCATCAATGTCAACACAAGAAATTCAGCAAACAATAGCTTCTGGAGATTCTGATACCATTCAATCTGTAAAAGGGATTGGAGCCAAAACTTCGCAACGTGTAATTATTGATTTAAAAGATAAAATTATTAAGACGTATGGACTTGATGAAGTTTCGCCAATTCAAAGCAATACTAACAAAGATGAAGCGTTAATAGCGTTAGAAGTTTTAGGGTTTAACCCAAAGCAATCTGAAAAAGTAATTGATAGAATTTTGAGAGAAGATAATTCAATGAGTGTTGAAAATCTTATCAAAAAAGCATTAAAAAACTTGTAAATATTGAAAAAGAATACTTTAATATTTAAACTTATTATTGTTTTTATGTTGAGCATATTTGCTCAAACAAAACTATATTCTCAAGTTCCTCCGACTCCTGGTGCAAAGCCGCCTGAAAAAAAACAAGATTCAATAATTGTAACTAGAGATAGTATTCCGTATAATTTTAACAGTTCTCAAAACGGAAATTTATTTTTAAATACACCCAAAGAAATTGAAGTAATCTTTGATTCTGAATTACAAAAATATGTGATTCGTGAAAAAATTGGAGGTTATTATGTTACACAACCTGTTTATATGACTCCAAAAGAGTACAGAGCGTATAAGTTGAATCAAGATATGCTAACGCATTACAAAGATAAATTGAGTGCGATTAGTGGCAAATCTTCAGGTGCAGAAGAGGCTCAAAAAAACCTATTACCGACCTATTATGTAAAATCTAGTTTTTTTGAATCTATTTTTGGCGGAAATACAATTGAAGTAAATCCGCAAGGAAATATTGAAATTAAATTAGGTCTTTTATCACAAAATATTGAAAACCCACAGATTTCTGAGAGGAATAGAAAAAGTACTACGTTTGATTTTGATCAACAAATCACAGCAAGTATTAATGCTAAAGTTGGAACTCGATTAGCCATTACAGCAAATTATGATACGCAATCTACCTTCGATTTTCAAAATCAAATCAAATTAGAATACACGCCTACAGAAGATGATATTATTCGCAAAATAGAAGTTGGTAATGTTAGTATGCCAATTAAAAACTCATTGATTACTGGCGCACAAAGTTTATTTGGTGCGAAAACAGAATTACAATTTGGTAAAACTACCATAACAGGTGTTTTTGCAGAGCAGAAATCGCAAACCAGAACAGTTTCTGCACAAGGAGGTGCTACACTTTCAGAATTTGAATTAAAAGCAACGGATTATGATTCTAATCGACACTTTTTCTTATCACAAGCTTTTAGAGATAACTACGACGAAGCATTAAAACTATTGCCGTTAATAAATAGCCAAATAAACATTACAAGAGTTGAAATTTGGGTTACCAACAGACAAGCATCAACAGTAGATTTTAGAAATATTGTTGCTTTGGCAGATTTAGGAGAGAACGATCCAACCAATATTGGAGGTTCAAATGTGAATCCAAATCCGGGGATGATTCAAGATCCATCAAATGGAGCAAATGATTTGGTTAATATAATGACTTTAACAAATCCTGTACGTCAAATTGCAACCGTTCCATCTGCATTAGCAACCTATGGAGTGCAGCAAGGAAGAGATTATTCGGTATTAGAAAACGCACGAAGACTTACCAGTAACGAATACGAAATAAATCAACAATTAGGATATATTTCTTTGAATAGAAGATTGGCAGAAGTTGACGTATTAGCAGTTGCTTACGAATATACGATTAGTGGTAGTGATCAAGTTTATAAAGTAGGTGAATTAACAACAGACGGAATTGTTGCGCCAGATAATCTAGTAGTAAAGTTATTGAGTAGCGAAATTATAGACACAAATATTCCACTTTGGGATTTGATGATGAAAAATATTTATTCAATTGGCGCTTATCAAATGTCGAAAGATGGGTTTAGATTTGAACTATTGTATAGAGACGACGCTACAGGTGTGCCAGTTAATATTCTTCAAAATGCACAATCAGCAGGAGTAAACGAGAGAACGCTACTAAACCTTTTTAAGGTTGACCAGCTAGATCAAAACGAATTTGTGGTTCCTGAAGGAGATGGGTATTTTGATTATGTTGAAAGAATTACGGTTAATTCTAATCAAGGATATGTTATTTTTCCAACAGTAGAGCCATTTGGAGAAAGTTTAAGACCAACGTTAACAGATCCTGCAGATGACATTTATATTTTTGATGAATTGTATAGGAATACACAATCAGAAGCGAAAAATAATTTTCAAAATAAAGATAAATATCTCTTAAAAGGATATTATAAATCAGAATCAGCAGGAGGAATTCCACTAGGTGCTTATAATGTGCCACAAGGTTCTGTTAAGGTTACAACTGGAGGACGAGAATTGGTTGAAGGAATTGATTATGTGGTTGATTATCAAATAGGTCGTGTTCAAATTATTGACCCTGCATTGGAAGCGTCTAACGCGCCAATAGAAGTTTCAGTTGAAAACAACTCAGTATTTAATTTACAATCTAAACGTTTTACAGGAATTGATGTTGAACATATATTTTCAGATAAATTTATTGCTGGAGCAACATTTTTAAATCTAAATGAACGTCCGCTTACACAAAAAACAAATTTTAATTCTGAACCTATAAATAACACCTTATTAGGATTGCGTGCTGATTATGGTTCGCAAGTGCCAATGTTTACAAAATGGGTTAATAAATTACCGAATACCGATACGGATGTGGAATCGAATTTTTCTGTTCGAGGAGATTTCGCCTATATGATTCCAGGTTCACCAAAACAAGTAAATCAAGGAGGTGAAGCAACCACTTATTTAGATGATTTTGAAGGAGCGCAAATTCCGCTAGAATTAAAATCGCCTTTGCAATGGTATATGTCAAGTACGCCACAAGGGCAAACGACATTAGATTTTAATGGTGATGACCTTACCATAGATTACGGAAAGAAGAGAGCAAGATTTGGTTGGTATATTATCGATCAACTTTTTTATGGAGGTTCATCATTACAACCAGATAATATTGATGACACAGAATTGTCTAGAGCAGAAGTACGTAGAATTAGATATGAAGAATTATTTCCTGAGCAAGATCTAGATGTAACACAATCTTCAATTGTACGAACGTTAGATTTGGCTTTTTATCCATCAGAAAGGGGAAGTTATAATTACGACACTAACAATGTTGGTGGCGATGGTAAATTTACAGATCCTGAAGAGCGTTGGGGAGGAATTACACGTCCACTTACAGTCACCAATTTTGAACAAGCAAATATTGAGTACATTCAATTTTGGATGTTAGATCCATATCCACACTATTCTATTACAAATGAAGAAGGATTACCTTTAGGGTTGGATCCACAAAACCCAGTAAATCAAGTAGGAGATTTATACTTTAATTTAGGTAACGTTTCTGAAGATGTACTAAAAGATGGGCGTAAAATGTATGAAAATGGCTTGCCAGAAGAAGGCGGAACCAATAATACAGATCCAACAATTTGGGGTAAAATTCCAACAGGGCAATCACTTCAATACACTTTTGATATTAGCGATAATGCACGTTTGAATCAAGATATTGGTTTTGATGGATTAAATGATACAGAAGAAACCGCCATGTTTGGTACTGCATTCGGGGCAGACCCTTCGTCTGATAATTATCGATATTTTAGAGGAAATGAATATGATGCTGCCGATGCTACAATTTTAGATCGTTATAAAGCATATAATAATACTCAAGGAAATTCACCTACAGCGTCATTATCTCCAGAATCATATCCAACATCAGCAACTGCTTACCCAGATGTTGAAGATATAGATAAGGATCAAACAATGAGTAGTATTGAAAGCTACTATCAATACAAGGTTTCATTAAACGCAGGTGATTTAGTAGTTGGTAGAAACTATATTGTTGATGAAAAAAACGTATCAGTAAATTTAGATAATGGCGATCGTAAAGATTTTAGATGGCTGCAATTTAGGATACCAGTTAATTCTCCAGATGAGGTAATAAACGGAATGACAGGGTTCAATTCTATTCGTTTTATGAGAATGTTTATGACCAAATTTAAAATGCCAGTAGTGCTTAGATTTGGTGAGTTACAAATGGTTAGAGGAGAATGGAGACGTTATGTGAAAGAAATAGATGAAACAGATAATCCGAATCCACCAGACCTAACACCTGCCAAATTAGGAGACTTCCAAGTAGGTGTTGTAAATATAGAAGAAAACGCATCAAGAGCACCAATTCCGTATGTGGTTCCTCCAGGCATAGAAAGAGAACGCTTGCAAGGTAGCACAAGAATTCAATTACAAAATGAGCAATCATTATCTGTAAAAACCTTGCGTTTAGATGCAGGAGAGACACGTTTAGTTTATAAAAATGTAAGCATAGATTTAAGAATGTATAAACGGTTGAAAATGTTTGTACACGCCGAAGGGATTCAATCCGAAGCATCTCTTTTAGATGATGAATTTCATGCCATTCTTAGAATAGGTAGTGATTTGATTGATAACTATTACGAGATTTCATATCCTTTAAAAGTAACTGCATTTACCGCAACATCTGCTGAAGATATCTGGCCAAATGATATGGATATTGTTTTAGAAGAATTAGGGAAATTAAAATTACAGCGGTATGTAGATGGTATTTCACCAAATCAAATATACCCAGCATATAGTCCTATTTTACCCGATGAAGAATATCAAATTAGAGTAAAAGGAAATCCGAGTTTATCGAATGCCAGAACCATGATGATTGGTGTTAAAAACACAACAAATCACAGGCAAAGTGCAGAACTTTGGTTTAACGAACTTAGAGTTGCAGAATTTGATAACGATAGCGGTTGGGCTGCGGTTGTGAGTGCAGACGCAAATTTTGCAGATTTTGCTGATATATCAGTTACTGGTAGAATGGAAACTATTGGTTTTGGAGGAATAGAACAAAGTGTTAATGAACGAAGTCAAGAAGATAGCCAATCGTTTGATTTAGTTACTAATATTAATATAGGGCAATTATTACCACAAAATTATGGAATTCAAATTCCATTAAATTATAGCATTTCTGAAGAGATTCTAAATCCGAAATACGACCCACAATACCAAGATGTATTATTTGATGACGCCAAAGATATCAATCCAAATAGTGCTAATTCGAGCGATATTACCAAACGAAAAAGTTTCAGCGTAATTAATGTTAGAAAAGAGCGTACAAACAACAATCAAGAAAAACAACCTCGTTTTTATGATGTAGAAAATCTATCGGTTTCATACGCATATAATGAAGTGGAACATAAAGATTATAATGTCGAAAAATTTGTAGATCAAAATGTAAGAGCATCCGTAAATTACAATTATGGTTTTCAGCCAAAAAGTATTGAGCCATTTAAAAATTGGGGCTTCTTAACCAAAAAGAAGTATTTACGATTTATTAAAGATTTTAATTTTAGTTTATTGCCAACAACACTTTCAGTAAATTCAAATATTGTAAGAAGTTATAATGAACAAAAGTCTAGAAGTTTAGTGCAAGGACTGCCAGATTTACCAACGCTAACGCAAAGAAACTTTATGTTTAATTGGGATTATGCCATTGCTTATAATTTAACAAAATCGTTGCAATTTAATTTCAGAGCCATGAATAATTATGTGTATGATGATTTTGATGCTTCAGATGATTTAACCATATTTAATAATTTCTTTGTTATTGGAAGACCAGATCATTACCATCAAACATTAAATGGTACGTATCAAATACCGATAGATAAAATACCATATTTAGACTTTTTACGAGCAGATTATGCTTTTACGGCAGATTATGATTGGCAAGCATCTTCGCAATCTTATGTGCAACAAATAGGGAATACCGTACAAAATGCCAATACCCAAAATTTATCAATTAATGCTGATTTTGAAAGATTATATAGAACGGTTGGTTTAACAAAACTGTTTAGTAAAAAGTCAACAAGCAATAGAAATAAAACAAGTGCAACTACTACAGAAAACAAACAAAATGCTTCAAAATCGCGTAAGAAAAAAACGAGTGCGCTACAAGTAGTTGGCGATTTATTAATGATGGTTAAAAAAGGACGCTTTACGTATTCTGAAAATAGCGGAACTCTATTACCAGGCTTCATTCCAGAACTTGGCTTTTTAGGTCGCGATAATTATTCAGGTAGTTTGGCTCCAACTTTTGGATTTGTTTTTGGTAGCCAAGTAGATATTAGAAATAAAGCATTAGAAAATGGGTGGTTAATTACTAGAAATATAAATGATCCAAACGGTGCAGTTGACGACCCTTATTACAGTAGAAATTACATTCAAACACATTATAATAAATTTGATGCAATGTTTAATGTAAGACCCGTTAGAGATTTAGAAATTGAAATATTCGCCAATAAAATTTATACAAAAAGTATAACGCAACAATTAGATGGGGTAAATGATTTAACAACACTAGTTACGCGTTTAGAAGATAACCCCGTTTCAGAATACGGTAATTTTAGTATGAGTTTTAATATGATTAGAACTGCTTTTGGTGATAATAGCGATGAAATTTTCCAAGAGTTTAAAGATAATAGAGCCATTATCTCACAACGTCTTGCTAATAAAAATAACGTTCCAATTAGCGGTTATGGGCAAAACAGTCAACAAGTAATGCTACCTGCTTTTGTAGCTGCTTATTCTGGCGATAGTGCAGAATCAGTGAATACAAATGCTTTTAGAGATGTTCCGCTACCAAACTGGACAATGACTTACAAAGGATTTATGAGGATGGCCTGGTTTAAGAAAAACTTCCAAAGTTTTAGTGTTACTCATGGGTATCGTTCGGCATATTCAATCAATAATTTCACTAATAATTTATTGTACGATTCAGATGACCCTTTTACGGACACAGATATTTCAGGAAATTATTATAATGAGCAATTATATACCAATGTAAATGTTATTGAAGAATTTTCGCCTTTGATGCAAGTAGATTTAAAAATGAGAAATTCACTTTCGTTAAAAGCTGAAATTAGAAAAGATAGAGCATTAAACTTGAATTTCAACAACAATACACTAACTGAAATCAGAGGTAAAGAATATGTAGTAGGCGTAGGGTATAGAATTAGAAATTTAAAAATGCGTTACAAATTTGATGGTAAAAATAGAACCATTAAAGGCGATTTGAATTTAAGAGCAGATTTTTCATTGAGAGACAATGAAACTTTAATTAGAGATATTGATGAAGATAATGAACAGATAACCGGCGGACAAAAATTGTTTTCATTAAAATTCTTAGCAGATTATACGTTGAGTCGTAGTTTAACAGCTTCGGTTTATTATGATCAAAACTCATCTAGATATGCGATTTCTACCTCTTTCCCAAGAAATTCATTTAGCGCAGGAATCTTGATTCGATACAATTTAGGAAATTAATTAATAAAAAACATTAAAATGAATACGCCAGCAGATTTAAAATACACAAAAGACCATGAATGGATTAGTATTGATGGTGATGTAGCAACCGTAGGAATTACAGATTTTGCGCAAAGTGAATTAGGAGATATTGTTTATGTAGATGTAGATACACTCGATGAACATGTAGATAGAGATGAAGTTTTTGGTTCAGTTGAAGCAGTTAAAACCGTTTCAGATTTGTTTATGCCTTTATCTGGTGAGGTTATTGAATTTAACGATTCTTTAGAAGATGAACCAGAAATGGTAAACTCAGACGCTTATGGTAAAGGATGGATGATTAAAATTAAAATGTCTGACACAACCGAAGTAGAAAATTTATTAGATGCTGAAGCGTATAAAGAACTTATTGGAGCATAATGCAATCCTAATTGCAATTGCATTAACTATTACTATAATTTATTTAAGCCTTGCGTCAACAATGCCTAATGTAATGGAAGTTAATGTTTCTGATAAAATATTACATACATTCGCTTATTTTGGGCTTTCAACAAGTTGGTTTTTTGCAATAAAAGCGTCATACAATAATTTTAATAAAAAGGTAATTATTGCCTTTTTGGTATTATTTTTCAGTGTTTTATTAGAATTTTTACAAGGGAGTTTAACCAATTATAGAACTGCGGATTATTATGATATCGTTGCAAATTCTATTGGAATAGTTATTGCAGTTATATCTTTTAATACGATGATTCGTTTATATAATGCTATTTAACAAATTTTTGTTGGAAAAATGGAATTAAATGTATTAAATTAGCACACATTAAATTTTTTAAAATGGAGATTAAAAAAAGCCCTAAGGCAAATTTAGAAAATTACACAAAATTATTCTTTCAACTAGGTTTAGTATTAGCTTTGTTGACAGTTTATATTGGTATTGAAAATAAAACATACGATAAAATGGCAGATGGTTTAGCACTTGTTACATCTAATCATGATGAAGAAGAGGATATTCCAGAAGTAATAATCGAGCAAATTATTCAGCCAAAAGCGCCGCCGCCGCCAGCACCAGAAAAAATTGAAATTATTGAAGATGAAGAAGACGTAGAAGAAACAATAATTGAAACAACAGAGACTGATGAAAATGAAAAAGTAGAGGTAGAAGAAATTGTTGAGGTAGAAGAAGAAGAAGATTTTAATGAAGATGTTCCTTTTGCAATTATTGAAGACGTTCCAGTTTATCCAGGTTGTAAAGGTACAAAAGCTCAGAAAAAAGCATGTTTAAATAAGTCGTTACAAAAACATGTTGCTAGAAAATTTAATGCTGATTTGGCTGGCGATTTAGGATTGTCTCCAGGTAAAAAGAAAATTTACATTCAATTTAGAATTACAAAAACAGGATCTATTGAAATTGTTGGAGCAAGAGCACCACACCCAAGATTGGAGAAAGAAGCAAAAAGAGTGATAAAATTATTACCAAAAATGATTCCAGGTAAACAAAGAGGGCGTCCTGTAAATGTAACCTATATGTTACCAATTTCTTTTAATGTAGAATAACAGTATATTTATAATATTTCGAAAGGGCTCGCATTGCGAGCCCTTTCTTTTTTGGTCAATTAAATAAGAATTGTAAACTTATAAAAGCGTTTCAAATTTTGAAACATTTTTATAATGGAGAAAACTTATCAACTAAAAGGCAATCCAACCCTAAGTAAATACTACTATTTGTAATATAATTTGTAGATTTGAATCTATAATAAAATTAAATGTTACCAAACTTAAATAATTTACCAACTTACGACACCGTTGGCGTCAACGAACGGGTTGATCGCTTTTGTAAAAGAAGCATAAAAAAGGCTTCTAAAGTTGAAGGCTTGAAACTTGCTTTGAGCATGATTGATTTAACAACTCTCGAAGGAAAAGACACTAAAGGGAAAGTGCAACAGTTATGTTACAAAGCGATGCACCCGCACGATACTCTAAAAAACATTCCAACGGTTGCTGCAATTTGTGTGTACCCAACACATGTTAAAATTGCTAAAGAAGCATTGATGGGAAGCGGAATTCAAGTAGCTTCGGTTGCTACTGCATTTCCTAGCGGAAATTCCAAATTACAAGTTAAATTAGACGATACAAAATACGCTGTAGAACAAGGCGCAGATGAAATAGATATGGTGATATCTAGAGGTGAGTTCCTCTCTGGGAATTATCAATTTGTATATGATGAAATAGTGGCTGTAAAAAAAGCCTGTGGAAAAGCACATTTAAAAGTGATTTTAGAAACCGGAGAATTAGATACGTTAGATAATGTAAGGAAAGCAAGTGAAATTGCAATGTATGCTGGAGCCGATTTTATAAAAACATCAACAGGTAAAATTCAGCCTGCCGCAACAATGCAAGTAACTTACGTAATGTTTGACGCCATTAAAGATTTTTATTTAAAAACGGGTAAAATGATTGGAATGAAGCCAGCAGGCGGGATTTCTACCTCTAAAATTGCGTTACAATATTTAGTGATGTTGAATGAAATGTTAGGTGAAAAATGGATGAATAAAGAGTATTTTAGATTCGGAGCCAGTAGTTTAGCAAACGATATATTAATGCAGTTGGTAAAAGCAGAAACAGGCATATATCAATCAGCTAATTATTTTTCAAAAGATTAACTTATGAGCAAAGCAGATAAAAATAGCTTTAAAGCAACTTGGACTTATGATGATGCTCCAGAAAGTACAGATCATATTCAAATTAAAAAACAATATGAATTATATATTGATGGCGCTTTTGTAAAACCGATTAAAGGGAAATATTTTGACACCATTAATCCATCAAATCAAGAAAAAATAGCAAGTGTTGCTGAAGCATCTTCTGAAGATGTAGATGTTGCAGTTAAAGCAGCAAACAAAGCATTTAAAAGTTGGTCTAATTTATCGGGGAAGGAGCGTGGAAAATACATTTTTAGAATCGCACGATTAATTCAAGAACGTGCACGTGAATTTGCTGTAATTGAGTCTTTAGACGGCGGAAAACCAATCAGAGAATCTAGAGACATTGATATTCCGTTGGCAGCAAATCATTTCTTTTATTATGCGGGTTGGGCAGATAAATTAGAGTATGCGTTTCCGAATAGAGACCCAAAACCAGTTGGAGTTGCAGGTCAAATTATTCCTTGGAATTTCCCGTTGTTAATGGCAGCGTGGAAAATTGCTCCTGCATTGGCAACAGGAAACACAGTGGTTTTAAAACCTGCTGAAACTACACCGCTTACTGCTTTAAAGTTAGCCGAAATTATTCATGAAAGTGGATTGCCAAAAGGCGTAGTGAATATTGTTACTGGTGCGGGCGAAACTGGAGCAGCGATTGTTAATCATCCAGAAATTGATAAGATTGCCTTTACTGGTTCTACAGGAGTTGGTAAATATATTCAAAACGCCACCGCAGGAACTTCTAAAAAATTAACATTAGAATTAGGAGGTAAAGGAGCAAATATCATTTTTGAAGACGCAGCAATTGATCAAGCGGTTGAGGGAATTATAAATGCTATATTTTTTAATCAAGGTCATGTTTGTTGTGCAGGTTCAAGATTGTTTGTGCAAGAATCGGTTGTTGACGTAGTAGTTGAAAAATTAAAAAGAAGAATGGAAACCTTAATTATTGGCGATCCATTAGATAAGAATACAGATATTGGCGCGATTAATTCAGCAAAACAATTAAAAACGATTGAAGACTATATTAAAATTGGATTGGATGAAGGATGCGAAATCTATCAGCCTTCTTGTAAGCTTCCAAAGAAAGGAAATTGGTGTCCACCAACCTTATTTTTAAACGTTTCGCAATCACATAGAATTGTACAGGAAGAAATATTTGGACCCGTTTTAACCATCCAAACATTTAGAACAATTGATGAGGTTGTTGAAAAAGCAAACAATTCACCTTACGGATTATCAGCAGGAGTTTGGACACAAAAAGGCGCGAAAATTTTCAATTTAACTCAAAAATTAAATGCTGGAATTATATGGGCTAACACCTTTAATAAATTTGACCCAACATCGCCATTTGGCGGATATAAAGAAAGCGGTTTCGGCCGTGAAGGTGGTTTACATGGATTGAAAGGATATATAAAATTTGATTAAAAGATATGAGCAGATTAGATATACATAAAACATACAAATTATATATTGGCGGTAAATTTCCAAGAACAGAATCTGGGAGATATTATGCTGTGAATGATAAAAAAGGAAATTTAATAGCAAATATGTGTTTAGCATCACGAAAAGATTTTAGGAATGCGGTAGTTATTGCGCGGAAGGCTCAAAATTCTTGGGCAGGAACTACAGCACTTAATAAAGGTCAGGTTTTATACCGAATTGCCGAAATGTTAGAAGGAAGACGTGCACAATTTATTACTGAATTGGTTTTACAAGGCGAGACAACTACTGCTGCTGAAAAAGAAGTAGATACTTCAATTGATAGGTTGGTTTATTATGCTGGTTGGAGTGATAAATACCAACAATTATTTAGTTCAGTTAATCCTGTAGCAAGTGCTCATTTCAATTTTTCATGTTTAGAACCTGTTGGGGTTGTTGCAATGATGGCTCCTGAAAATCAAGGATTATTAGGTTTGGTTTCAATAATTGCGCCCGCCATTGTTGGTGGGAATACTGTGATTATATTGGCTTCTGAAAGCAAACCGTTAACATCAATTTCTTTTGCTGAAGTGTTAAATTCATCAGATGTCCCAGGAGGAGTTGTTAATATTTTGACAGGAAATATTGCTGAATTGAAAAGCCATATGGCATCGCATATGGATGTGAATACGATAGTTTATTGTGGTAAAGAAACAACTGTAATTAAAGAAATAAGTGAGTTAGCAAGTAATAATTTAAAGAGAACAGTGTTTTATAAAAAGAATGATTGGTTAGATGACTCTTGTCAATCGCCATATTTTATTGAAAAAATTCAAGAAGTAAAAACTACGTGGCATCCAACAAAGGTGTAAAAAACAAAACTTAACTCTAAAACCTTAAATGACCAAACTTGCTTTTTTTGCTCATCAAACGGCAGTAATAGACGCTGATTGCACTATTGGATCTGGAACTAAAATATGGCATTTCAGCCATATAATGTCTAACAGTATCATTGGTAAAAATTGCAATCTTGGTCAGAATGTTGTAGTCTCTCCAAAAGTTATTTTAGGTGCAAATGTGAAAGTTCAAAATAACGTTTCAATTTATACAGGTGTTGTTTGCGAAGACGATGTTTTTTTAGGGCCATCAATGGTATTTACAAACATTGTAAACCCGAGAAGTGCAATTATCCGCAGAGATGAATACAAAACTACTTTAGTAAAAAAAGGCGCTACAATTGGTGCAAACGCTACAATTATTTGTGGTAATACCATTGGAGCATATGCCTTGATTGGCGCTGGTTCTGTGGTTACAAAAGAGGTGTTACCTTTTGCTTTGGTAGTTGGAAACCCATCAAAACAAATTGGTTGGGTGAGTGAATATGGTCATAGACTTGAGTTTGATCAAAACAGAAAAGCAACGTGTTCTGAAAGTGGAGAAATATATCAATTAGAAAATAATAGTGTATCTAAATTATAGCATGAATAAATTATTATCAACCTTATTTATATTACTTTTTGTTAGCAGCGTTTTTTCTCAACAAGAAAAATACCCAGTTATTGAAGGCTGTGAAGAAATGACTGCTGAAGCTTTAGAAAAGTGTTTTAAAGATAAAATAACTTCACATGTTATTTCGACTTTTAACTTACCTGAAGAGGTATTAAAAGGCAGTATCATTGAAAAATTGAATATTGTTTTTTTTGTTGATAAAGAAGGAGAATTTAAAGTGCTCTATGTCAATTCACCCTACAAAGAACTGAAAGCAGAAGTAGAACGCGTGTTTGCTGAATTACCGCAAGTAACACCTGCAAAATATAATAATCGCTCCATAGAAATGCAGTTTGTGTTGCCGATTGATATTCCGTTAAACCCAAATCAAGGGAATGAAGAACCGAAAAAGGAATACCCTTTAGAAGAAGATTTAAAATTGATTTATACCGATTCTTTGCAATTGTTAGAGCATCATAGTCAGTTAAACATGCCATATACTTACCAAGAATATAATGCGTTGGATTATCATTTTAATAAAGGCGCAAATTCTCATACTGCGGTAAAACCATATGTGTATAGCGAGATTGAAAAGTATGTAGATTTAGATGAACAAAAAGGAAGATTGATGAAAGATAAGTCTTCTTGGGGCGGACGAAAATTGTGGAATGAGCATTTGTTTCAAGTGCAAGGCGAAGATTTTTGGTTTACTATTGACCCTTTATTAGATGTTCAGATAGGTAAAGATAATTCGGATGTTGATTATACGTACAACAACACACGCGGAATTCAAATTCAAGGTGCATTAGGTAAGAAGTTTAGTTTTTCAACCACTTTTTATGAAAGCCAAGGTCGGTTTGCAGATTATGTAAATAGATATGCTGAATCTATTGCTCCTTCTGGTGGAAACCCAGCAATTATTCCAGGCCGTGGAATTGCAAAAGAGTTTAAAACGGACGCATATGATTATCCGGTGGCAGAAGCATACTTATCATATACGCCAAGTAAATATTTTAATTTTCAATTTGGTCATGGGAAGAATTTTATAGGTGATGGATATCGTTCTATGTTTTTGTCAGACATTGCTTCGCCCTATCCTTTTTTTAAAATAAACACCAGTTTTTGGAAAATAAAATACACTAATATTTGGATGTCTTTGCGTGATGTTAGACCTGAAGTTACAGAAGAAGGCGTGTATAGACCAAAGTTTGTAGCCATGCATTATTTGAGTTGGAATGTGACCAAAAAATTAAATATTGGCTTGTTTGAATCTGTAGTTTGGGACGATACTAATGAAAGAGGTTTTGATATGAATTATTTAAATCCAGTTATTTTTTACCGTGCAATTGAATTTTCAACAGGGTCAAGAAGCGGAAATGCGCTGATTGGTTTAAGTGCTAAATATAAATGGAATGAGCGTTTTTCAATGTACACTCAAATTATGATTGATGAAATGACCATTGGTGAAGTTGGGAAAGGAGATGGTTATTGGGGAAATAAAAACGGATTTCAAATAGGGGCAAAATACCATCATGCGTTTGGAGTTGATAACTTGCATTTGCAATTAGAGTATAATTCTGTTCGTCCTTTTACGTACGCACATAACTTTCCGACCTTAAATTATGGACATTCAAACCAACCTTTAGCACATAGTTGGGGTTCAAATTTTTATGAAATTGTTGGAATTGCAAATTACACTAGCGGACGCTGGTATGGAAACGTAAAATTAAATATTGGCGAAAAAGGATTTGATATTGTAGGCGACCCTGTGAGTTATGGAGGTGATATTTATAGAGATTATTCGGATAGAGAAGGCAATTACGGACAAGAAATAGGGCAAGGAAATAGCACCAATATTTTTATAGGCGATTTACAAGTTGGCTATGTAATTAATCCTGCAACCAACTTAAAATTATTTGGAGGTTTTACCTATAGAAGTTTCAAGCCAGAGCGCGTAAATCCTGTATTTGAAGCGACTGAAACCACTTGGTTTAGCCTTGGGTTGCGTACTGATTTGTTTGATTGGAGTTTTGACTTTTAATTACTGAAATTACCTCAACTTCCCTGTTCGTCTGTATGTTTTAAAGAACGTCCAGCTTTTACCAATCAAACTATCATTTTCAAAAATTAAGGGGTCGCATTCACTTTTTGAAATAATTCCGTTTTGATCTTTCGGAGTAGAGAAATACCATAGAATATCAACAATTAACTCAGGGTTGCTTTTGTATTTGTTTACAAACTCAGGCTGTTTAAATAATTT
>CAZUFO010000035.1:0-275 GCA_964619615.1 uncultured Lutibacter sp.
GAAAAAGAGATATGGGAGAAATTTATATCCCAATTCCAAGTATTATTCATAGAGAATATCCAAGTTTTTTTCCAAAAAGAGATGAACATTTTAATTTAGAAATTCCAACAGGGGAAGTCTTTGAAACGAAAGTTTGTCAAGACAATTCCAAAGCACTGATGACTAATCCAAACAAAGCATTATCTGATTGGCTTTTAAGAAAAATTCTACAATTAAAAGAGGGCGAATTAGCAACAATTGAAAAGTTAGATAAATTAGGTTTTGATAGCGTAATT
>CAZUFO010000035.1:291-18267 GCA_964619615.1 uncultured Lutibacter sp.
AAAAAGGAGATTTTAAAATAGATATTATGAAAACAAATTCCTATAATAAATTTTGGGAATTAGAAAAATAACGATTAGACTATGCTTTCAAAGAAAACAAAATACGGATTAAAAGCACTCACTTTTTTAGCAAGACAAGAAAGTAAGATACCAGTACAAATTGCTGTGATTTCTAAAAGTGAAAATATTTCTCAAAAATTTTTAGAAAGCATTTTGTTATCACTTCGTAAACGAGGCATGCTGGGTTCTAAGAAAGGCAAAGGAGGCGGTTATTATTTAATTAAAGAACCTTCGGAAATTTTAATGACTGATGTAATTAGAGTTTTAGAAGGTCCAATTGCTATGTTGCCCTGTGTAAGTCTTAATTTTTATGAGAAATGTGATGACTGTCCTGATGAAAATGCATGTAGTGTTCATAAATTAATGATACAAGTTAGAGATAGTACACTTCAAATCTTTAGAAATACAACCCTAGAAGACTTAAAAACTTAAGAATTCCTCAAAAGTTTAACCTTATTTTTTTAATAATATCCCTTGCGGGTACAAATATTATACTATACATTTGCCAAGTAATCTACTATCCCGATAGGGTAATAGATATAATGATTAAAGTAGAGGAAATGAAAGTATTATTAGAAAAAGAAGAAATCAAAAAAATCAATGTATTGTTAAGTGATAAGAGTCCTCAAGAAATCATTTCTTGGGCATTGTTAATTGCTCAAAACCCATTAATTACTACAAACTTTAGACCTTATGAAGTAGCGATACTTCATGCAGTTTCTGAGGTGAATAATGAGTTGAAAGTGATTTGGTGCGATACCGGTTACAATACTCCAAACACCTACAAACACGCAAATGAATTGATTTCGAAGTTAAAATTGAACATTCATTTATATGTGCCTGCGCAAACTACGAGCCATAGAGATGCAACACTTGGAATACCATCAATTGATGATCCAAAACATAAAGTTTTTACCGAGCAAGTAAAACTAGAACCTTTTAAAAGAGCGATGGAAGAACATAAACCAGATATTTGGTTTACCAATTTAAGAAAAGGTCAAACGGCTTTTAGAGATAGTATTGATATTGTTTCTGTAAGTGCAACTGGTGTTTTAAAGGTGAGCCCATTTTATTATTGGTCAGATACTGAATTGGATGTTTATTTAGAAAAAAATAAGCTTTCAAATGAATTTAAATATTACGACCCAACCAAAGTGTTGGAGAGTAGAGAATGTGGATTACACGCTTAAAAAAATAAGTTATGTTAAGTTTTAGATCAGAAATTGAAAACCCGTTAGTAGCAAAAGATATTATTGATTTGGCTACAAAAATTGAACTTTTTAAAGAAGGAAAAGTTAATGAAGAAAAGTTTAGAAGCCTGCGTTTAGCACGTGGAGTTTATGGTCAGCGTCAGTTAGGAGTTCAAATGATTCGTATAAAATTGCCTTTTGGTAACCTTACAGGCGAACAGTTACATAGGATTTGTGATGTTTCTGATGAATATTCTAGAGGTAGATTACATATTACAACCCGTCAAGATATTCAAATTCACCATGTGAGTTTAGATAGAACTCCAGAGTTGTGGGCAGAATTAGAAAAAAGCGATATTACACTTCGTGAAGCCTGCGGAAATGCGGTTCGAAATATTACCGCTTCAGAAACTGCGGGTATTGATGTTGACGAACCTTTTGATGTATCGCCTTATGCAAATGCTTTGTTTAAATTCTTTTTAAGAAACCCAATTTGTCAAGAAATGGGGCGTAAGTTTAAGATTTCTTTTTCAGGAACTGACGCTGATACAGGCTTGAGTTATATGCACGATCTTGGCTTTATTGCAAAAATTAAAGACGGAAAATTTGGATTTAAAGTGCTTATTGGTGGTGGTTTAGGATCACAACCTCGACATGCAGATGTGATTTATGATTTTTTAGAAGCGAATAAAATAATTCCTTTAACTGAAAGTATATTACGTGTATTTGATCGATTTGGAGAACGAAATAGAAGAGCAAAAGCACGAATGAAATTTTTAATAAAAGAAATAGGGTTAGAGGGTTTTAAACAATTATTAGAAAAAGAACAATTGGCTTTATCTGAAAGTATTGTCGAAATTGATACGTCTGAATATGAAGATTATATTCAACTTTCAACGGTTGAAATTCCTGTAGTTCAAATCAAAAATAAAGAATTGTTTGAAAAATGGAAAACATCAAATTTAATTACTCAAAAACAAGAAGGATTAGTTGCTATTGGAATTAAAGTGTCGTTAGGTGATTTTTATACTGACAAAGCACGAAAATTGGCAGATTTAATTACAAAGTATGCAGGTGATGAAATCCGTTTAACACTAAGACAAAATATTTTAATTCGACATATAAAAGAGGAAGCACTTCCATTTTTTTATGTTGAATTAGAAAAATTAGGATTCACCGATTTAGGTTATAATTCTGCACAAGACATCACTGCTTGTCCAGGAACTGATACCTGTAATTTAGGAATTTCAAGCAGCACAGGTATTGCAGATGAGTTAGAGCGAATTTTAAAAACGGAATATCCACAATTTGTAAATAATAAAGACATCACTATTAAAATTAGTGGTTGCATGAATGCTTGTGGTCAACATAATATGGCAGAAATTGGTTTTCAAGGAATGTCTATCAGAACTAAAGATAAGCAAGTTGCTCCAGCGCTTCAAGTATTGTTGGGTGGTGGAAATTTAGAAAATGGACAAGGACGATTTTCAGATAAAGTAATTAAAATACCAAGTAAAAGAGGTGACGATGCCTTGCGTTATCTGCTGAATGATTATGCTGAAAACTCAATTGATTCTGAACGGTTTTTACAATATTATGATAGAAAAAGAGAAATTTATTTTTATGAATTATTAAAACCGTTAGCAAACATTGAAAACTTAACACCAGAAGATTTTATCGATTGGGGAACTAAGAAAAAATATGTTAAAGCTATTGGGGTTGGAGAATGTGCTGGAGTTATAATTGATTTAATTCAGACCCTTATTTTTGAGAGTGAAGAAAAAATTGAGAATGCTCAAGAAGCAATTTTAGAAGGTCAATGGTCTGATAGTATTTATCATTCTTATACTTCAATTATAAATGCTGCAAAAGCCTTGTTGATTTCAGAAAACAGAAAAACAAATACACATGCTGGTATCATTAGAGATTTTGATACTTATTTTGTAGCAACTCATCTTATAAATGTGTCGTCAAGTTTTAGTACTTTTGTACAACAAATAAATCAAAATAAACCTTCTAAGATTTTTGCTTTGAAATATTTGGATGCTGCTAAATTATTTGTAAAAAAAATAGAAGCATATAGAGAAGTTGAACTTAAAAGTGTTGTCTAGTCAATCAAATTTTTGATTACTGCTGAAAATTTTAAATTTCGATGAGATGAAAAATGAATTGTACCCTATATTTTTAAAAGTTTCACAATTAAATGTGATGATTATTGGAGGCGGAAATGTTGGTTTTGAAAAACTATCGTTCTTGTTAAAATCGAGCCCGAATGCAAATGTAGTAATGGCGGCTAAAAACTTTTCAAAAGACTTAGTAGAATTAGCAAAGAAATATAAGATTCCCTTAATGTGGAGACCTTATAGTAAAAACCTGTTGCACAAACAACATATGGTAATTGCGGCGACGAATAATAAAGAAGTAAATATAGAAATACATAAAGACGCCAAAGCAAAACAATTGTTGGTTAATGTTGCTGATACACCAGATTTATGTGATTTTTATTTAGGTGGAATTGTAACCAAAGGTAATGTTAAAGTTGCTATTTCGACTAACGGAAAATCACCAACAATGGCAAAACGCCTACGTCAGTTTTTTGAGGAAGTAATTCCAGAAAATGTAGATGATTTAGTTGAAAACATGAATATATATAGAAAGACAATTAAAGGGAGTTTTAGTTATAAAGTTTCAAAATTGAATAAAATAACCCAAAGTTTTATAGTAAAAAGTAATGATTAAAACTGATATATTAATTATCGGAGCAGGTCCTGTTGGGATGTTTGCTGTATTTGAAGCCGGTTTATTAAAATTACGATGCCATTTAATTGACGCATTACCACAACCAGGAGGTCAATGTTCTGAAATTTACCCAAAAAAACCAATCTATGATATCCCAGGCTTTCCTGAAATAATGGCTGGCGAATTGATAGCTAATTTAGAAGAGCAAATTAAACCGTTTCAACCAGGTTATACACTTGGCGAGAGAGCAGAAACTATTGAAAAATTAGAAGATGGCAGTTTTGTGGTAACTACGAGTAGAGGTACAAAACACAATGCACCCGTTATTTTTATTGCAGGTGGTTTGGGTTCTTTCGAACCGCGGAAACCACCAATTCCATCAATTTTAGATTTTGAAGATAAAGGAGTTGAGTATATTATTAGAGATCCAGAATTTTATCGCGATAAAAAAGTAGTCATTTCTGGTGGAGGTGATTCTGCTTTAGATTGGTCAATTTTTTTAGCGGATGTTGCAAGCGAAGTTACGTTGGTTCATAGACGTAGAGAATTTAGAGGCGCTTTAGATTCTGTTGAAAAAGTGGAAGATCTATACAATGCTGGAAAAATTAATTTGATTACAGATGCTGAAGTAAAAGAAATTTACGGCAATGGACATGTAGATTCTGTGTTAATTAAGCGTAAAGAAAAAGGTGATATTATTCAACAAACAGATCATTTTATTCCGCTTTTTGGCTTGTCACCAAAATTAGGTCCTATTGCAAATTGGGGATTAGAGATTCAAAAAAATGCAATCATCGTAAATAATGCGTTGGATTATCAGACCAATATTCCGGGTGTTTTTGCAATTGGTGATGTAAACACTTATCCAGGAAAATTAAAGTTGATTTTATGTGGTTTTCATGAAGCGACTATTGCTGTTCAGTACGCATATAATATTATCAACCCAGGTAAAAGGTATGTAATGAAATACACTACAGTTAATGGTGTTACTGGCTTTGATGGAGAAACCAAGAAAGCAGAAGCGATAGTTGTAAAAAGTATTGGTTAGATTACACGTTGTCCCAAAATGAATTGAATGTCACCCTGAGCCTGTCGAAGGGTGTTAATTAGAACTGAAATGTCAGACATAAACATAAAAATTAAAGATAGAGATGGTGTAATTCATACTATTCAAGCACCAACAGATATGGCAATGAATATAATGGAAGTTGTTCGCACTTATGAATTAGCACCAGAGGGAACGATCGGTATTTGTGGTGGAATGGCAATGTGTGCCTCGTGTCAATGTTATGTGTTGTCTGATCATCAATTGCCAGAAATGAGTACAGATGAGGACTTAATGTTAGCCGAAGCATTTTATGTTGAAGACAATAGCCGATTGGGTTGTCAAATCCACATCACTCCAGAATTAGAAGGCTTGGAAATAGAATTAGCTCCAGAATCTGATGTTTAAAGAGTTTTAATAAATTTAGTATTGATTTGTTACTAATAGTCTAATTATTTTAAAAAAACAACATCAAAACGAATAATTCTTTGTTGATAATACTTGTTGTTTAATCAACAATTATAGTATCTTTGCATCTCAGTTCATCAACGTATTGAAGTTATCAAGAAAGGCAGAGGGATAGACCCAATGAAGCCTTGGCAACCCTTTTACCGATACGTATCGGAATGAAGAAGGTGCTAAATTCTACTGAAGATATTCAACAATATTTCAGACAGATAACACAAGACTTATTGTCTTCTGTAATTTCACAACTTTCTTGATATACTCAAACCAAATAGGTTTCCGGGTTTTTAGTAGTATTATTTTTTCTTTTAGCGCGGCAAAAAAATTAAGCATAGCATCGTTATGGTTAAATTTTTTAACAATACTAAAAGGAAAAAGAACGAAGTTAAAATTCGAAAACCTATTTGGTTTGAGTATTTAATTCTCAACGTTATTTTTTGATGACGAAAAACTAATTTGCTAAAATATAAAGCAATAAATGAGTTTGATTAAAGACATATTAAAAGAAAGAATCCTTGTGCTCGATGGAGCAATGGGAACAATGATACAACGGCATAATTTTTCGGAAGAGGATTATAGAGGTCAACAATTCAAAGACTTTCACACTTCTGTGAAAGGCAATAATGATATGTTATCTATTACACAACCAGAGGCTATTAAAGAAATTCACAGAAAATATTTTAACGCAGGAGCCGATATTGCTGAAACAAATACGTTTTCATCAACCACAGTTGGTATGGCAGATTACGACATGCAAGAATTTGTGTATGAATTGAATTATCAATCTGCAAAAATAGCACGCGAAGTTGCCGATGAATTCAAAGAATCTGAGCCAAATAAACCACGTTTTGTTGCAGGTTCTATTGGACCAACAAACAGAACGGCAAGTATGTCGCCAGATGTAAATGACCCAGGATTTAGAGCCGTTACTTTTAACGATTTAAGAAAAGCATACAAACAACAAGCAGAAGCATTGCTAGATGGTGGTGTCGATTTATTATTGGTAGAAACTGTTTTTGATACGCTAAATGCAAAGGCTGCACTTTTTGCTATTGAAGAAATAAAAGATGAGCGAAATATTGATATTCCAATAATGATGAGTGGTACAATTACAGATGCTTCAGGAAGAACATTATCTGGTCAAACTGCAGAGGCGTTTTTAATTTCTGTTTCACATATCGATTTGCTTTCTGTTGGATTTAATTGCGCTTTAGGAGCCAATCAATTAACGCCATATTTACAAGTGGTTTCAGACAAGTCGCCTTTTGGTATTTCGGCACATCCAAATGCAGGGTTACCAAATGCTTTTGGTGAATATGATGAAACTCCAGAGCAAATGGCACATCAGATTAAAGAATATTTAGATAAAAGTTTAATCAATATTATTGGTGGTTGTTGTGGAACAACACCAGAGCATATCAAGGCAATCGCTGATTTAGCAAAAAATTATTTGCCCAGAGAATTATCATAAAACAAATAGATTGAGTAGTCAACATCAAAATACAATCAAAAGAAAACCGCTTCGACTTTCAGGTTTAGAGCCATTGATTATTACAGAGAACAGTAATTTTATCAATGTTGGTGAACGAACTAATGTTGCGGGATCTCGTAAGTTTTTACGATTAATTAAAGAAGAAAAATTTGAAGAAGCATTAACAATCGCACGTCATCAAGTAGAAGGCGGCGCACAGATTGTTGATGTAAATATGGATGATGGTTTGATTGACGGAAAAGAAGCGATGGTTCGTTTTTTAAATTTAATTGCATCAGAACCAGACATTTCTCGTGTTCCTTTGATGATAGATAGTTCTAAATGGGAAATTATTGAAGCAGGTTTGCAAGTTGTTCAGGGGAAATGTGTTGTAAATTCTATCAGTTTAAAAGGTGGTGAAGAAGAATTTATTTATCAAGCAAAACAAATTAAACGTTATGGTGCTGCTGTAATTGTAATGGCATTTGATGAGGTTGGTCAGGCAGATAATTTTGAGCGTAGGTGTGAAATAGCCAAAAGATCTTATGATGTTTTGGTAGAAAAAGTAAACTTTCCTCCAGAAGATATTATTTTCGATTTGAATATATTTCCTGTTGCTACAGGAATGGACGAGCATAAAAAAAATGCCGTTGATTTTATTGAAGCAACCAAATGGGTACGAGCAAATTTACCTCATGTAAGTGTTAGTGGTGGTGTAAGTAATGTGTCATTTTCATTCAGAGGAAATAATGGGGTTCGTGAAGCAATGCATTCGGTATTTTTATATTATGCTATTGAAGCAGGAATGAATATAGGAATTGTGAACCCTGCTTTACTAGAGATTTATGATGACATTCCGAAGGATTTATTAGAACATGTTGAAGATGTAATTCTTAATAGAAGAGACGATGCAACAGAACGATTATTAGATTTCGCAGAAACGGTAAAAGGCTCAAAAAAAGAGCAAGTTTTTGATTTATCTTGGAGAGAAGAACCGTTGCAAAACCGAATTACAAGAGCTTTAGTAAAAGGTATTGACGAATTTATTGTTGGTGATGTTGAAGAAGCCAGATTAGCAGCAAATGAACCAATCGAAGTTATTGAAATCAATTTAATGACCGGAATGAATGTGGTTGGAGATTTATTCGGAGCAGGAAAAATGTTTTTGCCACAAGTGGTAAAATCTGCTCGTGTAATGAAAAAAGCAGTGGCTTATTTATTGCCTTATATTGAGGAGGCGAAAAGAGCATCTGGTGGAAAAGTAGCTTCTTCAAACGGAAAAATTTTAATGGCAACTGTAAAAGGCGATGTACACGATATTGGAAAAAATATTGTGGGTGTTGTGTTGGCTTGTAACAATTATGAAATTATTGATTTAGGAGTGATGGTTCCTCCAGAAAAAATTATTGAAACTGCAAAAGAACAAAATGTAGATATCATCGGTTTAAGCGGATTGATTACGCCTTCACTAGATGAAATGGTTCATTTGGCGAAAGAAATGGAGCGTTTGAATTTTAAATTGCCATTAATGATTGGTGGTGCTACAACCTCCAAAGCACATACTTCGGTTAAGATTGATCCGCAATATAAAAATGCGGTTATTCATGTAAATGACGCATCAAGAGCCGTAACAGTTGTTTCAAATTTATTAAATGAATCTACTTCTGAAAAGTACATTTCTGATTTAAAATTGGATTATGATGCGTTTAGAACCAATTTTTTAAAGCGAACCAAAAAGAAGAAAATGATTTCTTTAGAATTGGCTCGTGAGCGCAAGTTTAAAATTGATTGGAAATCATCAGAAATTAAAAAGCCAAATCAACTCGGAATTCAAGTATTGGAAAATGTAGAATTAAGCACCTTACTTCCATTTATTGATTGGAGTCCGTTTTTTAGGTCTTGGGATTTACATGGAAAATATCCAGAAATATTAAAAGATAAAGTTGTTGGAGAACAAGCCACAGAGTTGTTTGCCGATGCGCAAGAGTTGTTACAAAAGATTGTAGATGAAAAATTATTGAAAGCCAAAGCGGTATTCGGATTATTTCCTGCAAATACAATAAATGATGACGATATTGAAATAGAAGTAACGGATACCCGTTCGAGCATAGTCGAGAACTATACCTTTAGAACCCTCCGCCAGCAATTAGATAAAAGAGCAGGTAAGCCAAATTTTTCATTGGCAGATTTTATTGCGCCAAAAGAAAGCGGAGTAAGAGATTATATAGGTTGTTTTTGTGTTTCTACAGGGTTCGGCACCAAAGAACTCGCAGAAAAATATGAAGCAGCACTCGACGACTATAACGCAATTATGGTGAAGGCATTGGCTGATAGATTGGCAGAAGCGTATGCAGAGTATTTGCATAAAGAAGTAAGGTTGAAACATTGGGGTTATGCTTCCGAAGAAATCTTGTCTAACAAAGAATTGATTAAGGAAGAATATAAAGGAATTAGACCAGCGCCAGGTTATCCTGCGTGTCCAGATCACACCGAAAAATTGACCGTTTGGGAAGTTTTAAAAGTAAAAGAAACTATTGGAGTTGAATTAACAGAGAGTTTGGCAATGTGGCCAGCAGCTTCAGTTTCTGGATATTATTTTGGGAATAAAGAGGCGAAATATTTTGGGTTAGGTAAAATTAAACAAGACCAAGTAGCAAATTTCGCAAACAGAAAAGGCGTAGATTTAAAGGAGGCGCAAAAATGGTTAAACCCTAATATAGTTGATTAATAGTGTCATTCCTGCGAAAGCAGGAATCTCATAATATTAAGTTAGAAGTTTAGTAAATAGATTCCTGCTTTCGCAGGAATGACAAATAAATTAAAAAAAACCCTTATTTGGAGGGTTTGGAAGACGTATGAAAGTAACAGAACACATAAATAATTCAAAAGGGAAAACATTGTTTTCGTTTGAGATTATACCTCCAGTTAAAGGTCAGAATATTCAGAATTTATATGATAATATAGACCCTTTAATGGAATTTAAACCGCCATTTATTGATGTAACTACTTCAAGAGAAGAATATGTTTATATAGAAAAAGAAGGTGGATTATTAGAGCGTAAAACTACAAGAATGCGTCCTGGTACCGTTGGGATTTGTGCCTCTTTGCAACATAAATATAAAGTAGATACCGTACCTCATGTATTGTGTGGTGGTTTTACGAAAGAAGAAACGGAATATGTATTGGTAGATTGCCATTATTTAGGGATTGAAAACGTAATGGCATTACGTGGAGACTGTATGAAACATGAGCAATATTTTGAAGCGGTTAAAGGCGGAAATAATTTCGCAAGTGATTTAGTAAAGCAAATTACTGAATTAAATCAGGGAAAATATTTACATGAAACGGTAGAATCTCAACATCCTTCACAGTTTTGTATTGGAGTTGCTGGTTATCCAGAGAAACATTTAGAGTCTCCGAGTATGCATTCTGATTTACAACGCTTAAAAGAAAAAGTTGATGCAGGTGCCGATTATGTGGTTACACAAATGTTTTTCGACAATAAAAAATACTTTGAGTTTGTAGCGCAAGCAAAAGCAATCGGAATTACGGTTCCAATTATTCCAGGGATTAAACCAATTGCTGTACAACGACATTTAAATATTTTACCACAAATATTCAAATTAGATTTACCTTTAGAATTGGTAAGGGAAGTTGAAAAATGTAAAGATAATAAGGCAGTTCGTGAGGTTGGAATCGAATGGGGAATTCAGCAAAGTAAAGAATTAATAGAAGCGGGAGTTCCTGTTGTTCATTATTACTCTATGGGAAAATCCAGCAATATTAAAGCAATCGCGAAAGAAGTTTTTTAAATTATTGATAATCATTTGTGCCTTTTGTAAGGTAATTGCTTTTTTAAATACTATTATAAATAATAATGATAAAATTACTAAAAAAGTAGTCGAAATAATGGCTACTTTTGTAGGGTAAAAAAGTATAATAATAAAATAAAATAATTATGGCATTAGAAATCACAGACGCTACTTTTGATGAAGTAGTATTAAAGTCAGACAAACCAGTATTAGTAGATTTTTGGGCAGCATGGTGTGGTCCTTGTAGAATGGTTGGTCCAGTAATTGAAGAAATTGCTACTGAATATGAAGGGAAAGCAGTTGTTGGTAAAGTTGATGTAGATGCAAATCAAGAGTTTGCAGCAAAATATGGTGTAAGAAACATCCCAACGGTTTTGCTATTTAAAAATGGTGAAGTTATTGATAAACAAGTAGGCGTAGCTCCAAAAAGTACGTACACTCAAAAAATTGACGCAGCAATATAATAATTTAGGCTCCAAAGCATTTTAATAAGGCTCAACGAAAGTTGAGCCTTATTTTGTTTAATGCGATTTATACTTTTGTAAACATAGGAAGAGTTATAGTATCATTATTATTTAAAAGAATTATATTTATCTTTTCAATTTTATTATGAGCATCATTTCAGTAAAACATATTTCAGAACTAAAAAATCTAGAATTACTAGCACGTCAAGTAGTAGAAGGATTTATTACAGGAATGCATAAAAGCCCATTTCATGGTTTTTCTGTTGAGTTTGCTGAACACCGTTTGTATAATAAAGGAGAAAGTACGCGACATATCGATTGGAAATTATTTGCCAAAACGGATAAGTTATATGTAAAGCGATATGAAGAGGAAACAAATTTAAGATGTCATATTATAATCGACAATTCCGCCTCTATGGATTTCCCTCAAAGAACTAATTTTTCTATAGACAATTTAAATAAAATAAGTTTTTCGGCAATTGCAGCATCCGCATTATTAGAAATACTAAAAAGACAAAGAGACGCTGTAGGTTTGAGTATTTATGATGAAGAGCTAACATATTACGCCCCAGAAAAAGGAAGCGATGCACATCGTAGAATGTTATTAAAACAATTAGAAAACTTATTAGAGTCCACCCAAAGAAAGAAGACAGAAACCTATAAAGTACTGCATCAAATTGCGGAGAAAATCCATAGACGCTCCTTAATTTTTTTGTTTTCTGATATGTTTCAATCTGATAAAAAGGAAGAGGAACTTTTTGAAGCATTACGACATTTGAAGTACAACAAACATGAGGTTGTTTTTTTTCATACGTTTGATGGTAAACACGAATTAGATTTTAATTACGATAATAGACCAAAACAATTTGTTGATGTTGAAACAGGTGAACACATTAATTTATATGCCGATGCTGTTAAAAAGAACTACAAAGAAGCGGTTGAAAAGTATTTTAATGATTTGAAAATGAAGTGCTTGCAGTATAAGATAGATTACGTTTCAGTAGATGTAAATAAGGGGTTTGATCAAATACTAATTGCCTATTTAATTAGCCGACAACGATTTTTATAAATTTTGCAAATATTCCTTTGTAGATTTAAAAAACGCAGTTATATTTGCATCCGCTAAGAGCAACGGTTTGGTAGTTCAGTTGGTTAGAATGCCTGCCTGTCACGCAGGAGGTCGCGGGTTCGAGTCCCGTCCAGACCGCAAAAATCCTTAACAATCTATTATTAGAGAGTTAAGGATTTTTCATTTTATTTAAATATATAACCAACCAAAACTCAAAATGAATTTCAACATAAAATATTTAATTCCCGTAATCATTTTTTGCACACTAATTTCTTGTAAGCCAAAAGCAGAAGTGAAACCTAAAAACACCACTATTGAAACACTAGAAATTTTAGTTGGTACATACACTAAAGAATCAAGTAAAGGAATTTATAAATTATATTTCAATCCTATTGATGGTTCAATTGAAAATAAAGGTTTGGTTGCTGAGGTTGAAAACCCATCTTATTTAGTATCAAGTGCAAATAAAGAATATGTGTATGCTGTTTCAGAAAATGAATTTGGAGCAATTTCAGCATTTAAATGGAACTCAGATCGAACAAAATTAGAATTGATTAATAAATTAGCTGTTGAAGGAATGCATCCTTGTTTTGTAGCATTGAATGCTGCTGAAAATTTAATAGCCATTGCCAATTACTCATCAGGAAATATGACTGTTTTTAAATTGAATTCAGATGGCAGTTTACAAGAGTCACCTCAAATACGTCAGAATATAGATAGTCTTAAAACTAAAACACCACATGCGCATTGTGCTGAATTTTATAATGATAAGTTCGTTTATACTGTAGATTTAGGCCTGGATGAAATTACAAGTTATACAATTGATTCTGTGGGAGAATTAGGAGAAAAAAAGATTGCATTAAAAACAGCTAATGGAGATGGTCCAAGACATCTAATAGTTCACCCAACAAAAAACATTTCTTATGTTATTAATGAACTTTCAAATTCAATTATTGTTTCGGAAATAGACCAAAAGAATGGGAATTTTAATAAAATTCAGAAAATTAGTACGCTGCCAAAAGATTTTGAAGGCGAAAGTTTTTGTGCGGATATTCATATAACCAAAAACGGTAAATTTTTATACGCATCAAATCGTGGGCATAATTCTATGGCTATTTTTTCTGTTGCTGATGATGGAAAACTTGCTTTTATAACTACAGAAGCAGTTCGTGGAGATTGGCCTCGAAATTTTACGATATCGCCAGACGATAACTTTTTAATAGTTGCCAATCAAAAATCAAATAACATTGTAGTTTTTAATATCAATCAAGAAACTGGGCTACTAACATTTACAGGAAATGAGTTGGAACTTTCGATGCCTGTCTGTTTGAGTTTTTAAATTATTGAATGTTTAGTTTTTCATTATAAAATATAACAACAACTTAATTATAGAGCTGTAAAAGTTTTTATTTTACATTTCTTTCTCTAAAGTGTTGGATATTTGATTTTTATTTTTAGATTTGTTGCTTAATAACAAACAATGACAGTTCAACGCACTTGGTTTTTTAACTTTTTCTTTTTTTATTTTCACAATAAGAAGTAGAGGCTGTGTGTGTTTAAATATATAATTTAAAATATTAAAGTCTCGAAATAAACTTCGAGACTTTTTTTTTGATACAAAATGAAACGAGCATGGATAATAGTTTTTTACCAAACGGAATGACTATTAGCGAACAGCATGTGACCTTAAAGACAATAAGAATAAACACATGAAAGTAGCAATACAAGGTATAAAAGGATCATTCCATCACATCGTAGCGGAAAGTTATTTTTCTAAAGATGTTGAGTTGGAAGAATGCTTGTCATTTTCTGAAATGCCAAAATTATTAAAGGCAAATAAAGTGGATGCTTTGGTAATGGCAATCGAAAATTCAATTGCAGGTGCTATTCTGCCTAATTATGCGTTGATAGATAAACATCATTTAGAGATTATAGGTGAATATCATTTGTCAATTCATCAGAATTTGATGGCGTTAAAAGGGCAATCGATTGAAGACATCAAAGAAGTGTATTCGCATCCAATGGCAATATTACAATGTGCGAAGTTTTTTGAGAACTATCCGCATATAAAATTGATTGAAGATAAGGATACCGCAGAGGTTGCAAAGAGAATTCATGATAAAAAATTAAAGGGAATTGGTGCAATTGCAAGTTCTTTAGCCGCAGAAATATATGAATTAGAAATTGTAGCAGCGGAAATTCAAACGATAAAAAATAATGCCACACGTTTTTTTATTTTAGACCAAAAAGCAGCGATGAAAAACACGAATGCTAACAAAGCATCTATACGTTTTACAGCTTCGCATGAAGTTGGGAGTTTAGGTCAGATATTAACTGAATTTGGGAATAACAATGTAAACCTTTCAAAAATTCAATCAATGCCAGTAATTGATCAACCTTGGAAATATGCTTTTTTTGCCGATTTAGTTTTTGATGATTATAATGATTATCAAACAAGTTTAAAAAACATTGCATCAAAAGTAAAGACATTAAAAATATTAGGCGAATATACTAAGAGTAAAAGATAATGATATCAAAGGCAAAACGATTACAAAACGTAACTGAATACTATTTTTCAACAAAGTTGAGAGAGGTTGCTGCGTTAATAAATGAAGGGAAACCAATCATAAATATTGCGATTGGAAACCCAGATTTAGCGCCCTCGCAAGAAGTATTAACCACTATTAAAGATGCCTTAGAACATCCAAAATCACATGGTTATCAAAGTTATCAAGGTTTGCCAAAGTTAAGAGAATCAATAGCTGATTTTTACAAAAAAAATTACAGAGTTAGCCTTGATTCAAATTCTGAAATATTGCCATTAATGGGTTCTAAGGAAGGAATTATGCATATTTCTATGGCTTTTTTAAATGAAGGAGATAAAGTGTTGATTCCAAACCCTGGATACCCAACCTATACTTCGGTTACGAATAGTAGGAGCAAAACCTGTATTTTACAATTTGACTGCCGAAAATAATTGGGAACCAGATTTTGAATTGTTAGAACAACAAGATTTATCGAGCGTAAAATTGATGTGGGTAAATTATCCACACATGCCAACAGGTGCACCAGCATCAAAAGAGTTATACGAAAAACTAGTTGCTTTTGCTACAAAACATCAGATTTTATTGGTGAATGACAATCCGTATAGTTTTATCTTGAATGACAATCCGTTAAGTATTTTAGAAACTGATGGTGCCAAAGAAATAGCATTAGAATTAAATTCGTTGAGCAAAACATTTAATATGGCTGGTTGGCGAGTTGGAATGTTATTAGGAAATGCTGATTTGATAAAAACCGTTTTACAAGTAAAAAGCAATATGGATTCTGGTATGTTTTTCGGAATTCAGCAAGGCGCAATTGCCGCATTGAATTTATCTGATGATTGGTACAAAAAAATAAATGAAATTTATACGGAAAGAAGAAAAATTGTTTGGAAGATTTTAGATAAATTAAAATGCACGTACGATAAATCGAGCAACGGAATGTTTGTTTGGGCGAAATTACCACAAGGAGTTTCTTCGGATGAATGCGTGGATGATTTACTTTCTAATAAAAATATTTTCATTACTCCAGGAACTATTTTTGGCTCGAATGGCGAAGGGTTTATTCGCTTGTCGTTATGTGTAAATGAAGAATTATTAACCGAAGCTTTAGAAAGACTATAGATTATGAAAAATGTAGCAATTATTGGTTTAGGGTTAATAGGAGGTTCACTTGCTTTAGATATAAAAAATGCTTTTGGATCTAATATTATAGGTGTAGATGCCAACCCAGAGAATGCAAAACGAGCACTCGATTTAAATGTAATAGATGAAATATCGAGTATTGAAAATTTATCAAAAGTTGATGTGGTAATTGTTGCAACTCCTGTTGATACAATTTCTTCAATAGTAAAAGAAGTATTGGATATTGTGTCGGAAAACACCTTGGTTTTTGATGTAGGTTCTGTGAAAGCATCTATTTGTTCAACTTTGGCAAATCATCCAAAGAGACAAAATTTTTTAGCGGTTCACCCAATTGCAGGAACAGAATTTTCTGGTCCAGATGCAGCAATTTTTGACCTTTTTAAAGGGAAAGTAAATATTATTTGCGAACTGGAAAAAACAGAGAGGAAAATTGCAAATCTGGCTTTTGAAATATTCGATAAACTGGAAATGGAATATAAATATATGAGTCCGATTGAGCATGATCGGCATATTGCTTATGTTTCACATTTATCGCATGTGAGTTCATTTATGTTGGGTAAAACGGTGTTGGAAATTGAAAAAAATGAACAGAATATTTTTGATATGGCAGGTAGTGGATTTGAATCTACAGTGCGTTTGGCAAAAAGTTCACCGAGTACATGGACGCCAATTTTTATTGAAAACAAAAAGAATTTGTTGAGCTCTTTAGATAAATACATCAAAAATCTAATCGAATTTAAAAATGATATCGAGCAGAATAAAACCGACAAGATTTATGATGCTATGAAAGAAACAAATCATTTAAGAGAGATATTAAACGGAATAAATAATAAATAAGCATACAAATTTAGAAAAAGAGTTGTCTAGTAGGCAAACAAAATCAAACAAGTAAAACAAGAACAATGGAAAACAAAAAAGAATTGAGAACATGGTTGGATGAATTAAACTTGGATCATCCACTCGTCGTAGCAGGACCATGTAGTGCTGAAACCGAGGAGCAAGTATTAAAAATTGCACACGAATTGAAAGATACGGATGTAAATTATTTTAGAGCAGGAATTTGGAAACCAAGAACTAGACCAGGAAATTTTGAAGGTGTTGGTGCTTTAGGTTTAAAATGGTTGCAGAAAGTAAAGGCTGAAACCGGAATGAAAACCGCTACTGAAGTTGCAAATGCTGCACATGTTAAGTTAGCTTTAGAACACGATATTGATTTATTGTGGATTGGTGCACGTTCAACGGTAAGCCCTTTTATTGTTCAAGAAATTGCAGAAGCATTAGATGGAACCGATAAAATTGTGTTGGTTAAAAACCCAGTAAACCCAGATTTAGCGTTGTGGTTAGGTGGTGTTGAAAGATTATATACTGCTAATATTAAGAATTTAGGAGTTATCCATAGAGGTTTTTCAACTTATGAAAAAACGAAATATAGAAATATTCCAGAATGGCAAATAGCGATTGAATTACAAAATAAATTTCCAGATTTACCATTAATTTGTGACCCGTCACATATTACAGGTAAACGAGATATGATTTTAGATGTATCGCAAACAGCCTTAGATTTAAACTTTGATGGTTTGATGATAGAAACGCATTTTGATCCAGATAATGCGTGGAGTGATGCTGCACAGCAAGTAACACCAGAGGTTTTGATCCAAATAATGGAAGATTTAAAAATCAGAAAAACCACGAGTGAAGAAACTGCGTATAATAAAGAGTTGAATGCCTTACGTGCTCAAATTGACGTTATTGATAACAGTTTACTTGAAACTCTAGGAAAAAGAATGAAAATTTCTGACGGAATTGGAGCATTGAAAAAAACAGGTAATGTTGCTGTTTTGCAAACTTCACGTTGGAATGAAATTTTAGGTAAAATGATTTTAGAAGGTGAAGAAAAAGGATTGAGTGAAGAATTTGTTTTGAGAATGTTCAAGGCAATTCATCAAGAATCGATTAATCATCAAGAAAAAAT
>CAZUFO010000036.1:0-8193 GCA_964619615.1 uncultured Lutibacter sp.
GTGACGAAGAAGATAGCGAGGTATTATTACCAAATAATTGTAAATCATAAGAAATTTTTATTATTAACTTGTTATTCACAACATTAAGTTAATAATCCTTTCTCTATTTCACAAGTATTAAACCATTTTATTGCGTAGAACTCAAGTTAAACTAATTGTAACGCTTGGTCTAAATCGGCAATTAAATCTTCTATTGCCTCAACACCCACACTCAATCTAATTAAAGAATCTACAACACCTGTTTTTTCTCGTTCCTCTTTCGGAATTGAAGCATGTGTCATACTTGCAGGATGGCCTGATAAAGATTCCACTCCTCCCAAAGATTCTGCCAACGTAAATACTTTTAAATTTTCTACTATTTTAAAAGCATCTTTTAGTTGATTTCCCTTGGTGGTAAATGAAATCATTCCGCCAAAATCTTTCATTTGTTTTTTAGCAATTTCATGATTTGGATGGCTTTCAAAACCTGGCCAATATACTTTTTCTACTTTAGGGTGTGCCGCCAAAAAATGAGCGACTTCTGCACCGTTTTCACAATGACGTTGCATTCTTAAATGCAAGGTTTTAATTCCTCTTAATACTAAAAAACTATCCATAGGCCCACAAATAGCACCACACGAATTTTGAATAAAATATAAACGATCTGCCAATTCTTTATTCTTTACTATTAAAGCACCCATGACAACATCTGAATGCCCACCTAAATATTTTGTAGCCGAATGCATAACAATGTCTGCACCTAAATCCAAAGGTGTTTGTAAATAAGGTGTTGCAAAAGTATTATCGACAGCTAACAAAACATTGTGCTTTTTTGCAACTTCTGATGCTGCAACAATATCAATAATATTCATCATTGGATTTGTAGGTGTTTCTACCCAAATCAACTTTGTTTTATCAGTAATATAACTTTCTATATTAACTGCATTTTCCATTCCAATAAAATGGAATTTGATTCCGTAATTTTCGAATATCTTTGTGAAAATTCGAAAAGAGCCTCCATACAAATCGTTTGTTGAAATAACCTCATCTCCAGGGCTCAACAGTTTAATAACACAATCAATTGCTGCTAAACCAGAACCAAAAGCAAGTCCGAAGTTGCCGTTTTCAATACTTGCCAGTGAGTTTTCTAAAGCGGTTCTTGTTGGGTTTGCTGTTCTAGAATATTCATATCCTTTATGATCACCTGGTGATTTTTGAGCGTATGTTGATGTTTGATATATCGGAGGCATAACCGCTCCAGTACTTGGATCGTGTTGTTGACCTCCATGAATTGTTTTTGTATTGAATTTCATATCCTTATGTTTTTATTTTGCTAATTTTTTAATCAGTTTTCCAACGGTTAATCCTTGACCTATAATTGAAAACACTACAATGATATATGTTATTACTAAGAATAAATCTCGGTGCATTTCTTGGGTTAAACTCAACGCTAATGCTATTGATATTCCTCCTCGTAATCCGCCCCAAGTCATAATTAAATTTGTGTTTGGCACAAAATCGAGTTTCTTAGCATAAAACTTAATTGGTAGCATAAGTGATAAATATCTAGCAAATAATAATAACGGAATTGCCAAAACACCCGCTAAAATATATTCTTTATCAAACGTTAAAACCAAAATTTCCATTCCAATCATTACAAACAAAATGGTGTTTAGCAATACATCTACCAATTCCCAAAATTTATCTACATATTGCTCCGTAATTTTACTCATAGCCGTATTTCTAACGGTATCATTCCCTACCATTAAACCTGCAGTAACCATTGCCAATGGTGCCGATAAATGAAAATATTGCGCCAATAAGGTTCCGCCCATTACGGTTCCAATTGTAATAATAACTTCAGTATCATAATCATCAATTGACTTCATTAACCTATAAGTTATCCAACCAAGTAACAATCCTAAGGCGATGCCACCAATAACTTCAACTAAAAATAATTCGCCAATATGCATCACTGTAATTTCTGTGTCGCCTTTTGCAATTTGATAAATTGTTAAAAAGATAACTACTCCAACTCCATCATTAAATAATGATTCACCTACAATCTTTGTTTCTAATTTTTTTGGTGCACCAGCTTGTTTTAATATGCCAAGAACGGCTATTGGATCTGTTGGTGATATCAATGCTCCGAATAATAAACAATAGATAAAATCGACTTCAAAATTTAAAAATTGTAACAAATAATAGATGAAAACGCCCACAATAAAAGTTGAAGAAATTGTCCCTAAGGTTGCAAAAACCATAATGGGTTTGCGTTGGACTTTTAATTGCTGAAAACTGGTGTGTAAAGCGCCCGCAAACAGCAAAAAACTTAGCATAATATCTAACAATACTTCTTCGAAGTTAATTTCTGAGATTAGCAATTTCTCTTTTTCTAAAAGCGTATCATCAAAATAACTTATAGCCAAAACAACAAATGTAAAAAGAAGTGTAACGGTCATTAAGCCAATGGTATTTGGCAACTTTAAAAAACGTGCGTTTATATATCCAAATGCACCTGCAAGAACAACTAAAACCGTAATTATTGTAAAAACATCCATCCTATATTAATTTTCTTAAGCTTAAAATAACTCCTAAATGGATTCCTTCGTGAAAATTATTAAATGCCAAAGCAGATTGTATATCAGTTAAAGTAACGTTAACACTTGTGGTGTAAGTTTCATAAGAAATAAATAGTCCTTTTTTGTAATCAGTTTCAAATTGTTTTGTTAAATCAAAAAATAACTTTTTTATTTGTTCAAATTCTTTCTCCGAAACCATACCTTTTGGAGAAGTTCCTTTCATGTATTTATTAACCATTTCTTGAGAAACAGCCATTGGAAGGTTTGAAAACTTATAACACAGCAGTTGTTGTGTAACTGCTAAATGAGCAATATTCCACACAATATTGTTACCGAAACCTTTAGGTACTTTATTCAACTGTTCTATTGAAAAACCTTCAATCAATTTTAGAATTAATTTGCGATTTTTTGAAAGTATGTCGAACTGATTTTTTATCATAAATATTAAATTATTGTTGAATTCTTGGACTTTTTCTGGTCATTTAAAATGTTAAAAACACCTATAAATCACACCTTTAAAACATACTTATTAACAAAACAATGTGTTTTTTAACAATTTTCTGGTCATTCCTTTTTAGTTTTTTTTACGCTCTTTAACAATATCCATTGCTTCCAAAATAACATGAATTTCTTTTAAATATTTTTTACCAAAAACATATGTTGTTGATGAACCCTCTCCTTCGCGTTCTAATAAATCATCTGAAACAAATTTATTCACTCTAACTCTAATTTGTCTTCTTGATAACTTTCCTTCAAAAAGATTAACCAAATCTTTCATTCTAACCCTTCCTTCATTTGTTAAGTATTGTGAAATTGTATTAAATACTTGACCGTCTTCTAATTCTATTAGGCTATAATATTTAGCTTTATCATCAGTAAATTCATAATAATCTTTTGATAAAACATAAAAAACAGCATTTGTTTTCCCTCTTTTTTCAATAAGATTCTTCTCTTGAAGTCTATTTACCTGATCTAAATCTAAATCTTTTTTAGAAAAATTACTCTTTATTTTATTAAGTGTAATGATTTCTAATACAGATAGCTTTTGATTTAACGGAAGTTCCTTTTGTATTGAATCAATGAATAATGCAAATGCTCTATCTTTAATTGAAGCTGATAATTTTAAATTAACTTGAAAATAATCAGATTTAGAGTAATCTGGTTCTCCTTTCCCTTCAGAAAGTGTATTGTAATAAATTTTATCAATTCCTTGTCCTGAACGCTCAACAATTCCAGTTTTTTGTAGAACATCTGCAAGTAGTCTATTTCGAGGTGTGCTTGGTGTTATTAATAAATTTTCTAGCGTTACTCCAATTGGAAACCCTCCTGCATTAATAATATCCAATCTTTGAGGAAACTGTTTTATTACAATTTCTGAAGACCGTCTATAATCTCTATGGGTAATCGCATTGTTAATTGATTCTCGTATTACCTCTTCATTAAAATAAGGCACATTGAAAATGTAAGCTCCTTCTTGAATAGGAAAACTACCATTTCTCAAATTAATCGTATTCCAAAGGTTATCAATTAATTTAAAAAAAGGTTCCGTAAACATGAGTCTATTATCAAACGGTATCTGGTTTTCAACGTTTCTATATTCTAAAAATATAGTTGCTTGTGGAAGATGTTTTTTAATTATCTCTTGTTTTGCTAACAATATTAAAGCTGCGTTTGTTAACTTCCCTTTATTAAATAACTCTAAATCAATCAGAATTTGCTCATCAGATAACGTTTTAAATTGTGGATTGTTTTGTTTTTTAGCATATTTATCTTTTAAAATATTTATCGCCTCAATATCTAAATCTAAAATTCTCAATCCTTTACAAATCGATTTTGAAAAATCGGAATCTTGTTCGTGTATTATTTTCAAATATACTTCATCTGACATTGGTTTCAATTCTTCACCAACTCTCATTAAAGGGACATCTTCAAATTTAAAAACTCTTCCAACAGGCCGTGAAGGGGTTTCTATTACTAAGACCCGCTTATTGTTTTCATATAGTTCATAGACATTAGACCTAATATTTGAATCACGATAAATATTAGCTTCAAGTTCACCTATTGAATCCGTGTTTTGATTTGTCCCAACAACTTCATGAGGAAAATTATCGCTCATCCCTATTACTAGATAACCTCCCCTTTCATTACAAAGTGCGGTAACATACCCCAAAATACATTTTCTTCTTTCTGAAGGCTTAGATTTTGAGCCTCCATTATAAGATATATTTCCTCCCGCTCCTTTTTTGAACTCTACACTGTCTTCCGATTCTTTGAGTGATTTTAATTGATGAATAGTAATCATGCTTTATTTATCTCTGATATTTTTAATTTTTTATAAAAGTATATAATTTTCTAATCAAAGCGACTAAATTTACAACATGAAAAAAATATACCATCTCAAAACTTGTGATACTTGTAGAAGAATATTAAAATCTATTAATCTTGACGGGTTTGAATTGCAAGAAATTAAATCAAAACCTGTTACAGTTGCTCAACTTGAAGAAATGGTTGCTTTATCTGGTAGTTATGAATCTCTTTTTAGTAGACGCGCTAAGAAGTACAAACAAATGGATTTAAAAAATCAAGTACTTACCGAAAAAGATTACCGTCAATTAATTTTAGAGGAGTACACTTTTTTAAAACGACCTGTAATTATTATTAATCACAAAATTTTTGTTGGAAACAGCAAAAAAAAATTGGAAGATTTATCCGTAGAAATGGATAAACAAATAATTTAGTTACGTTTTAGTCGTTAGAATTGCATATATTTACCTTATTATTCCCATTATGTCAATATCAAAAAAAAGCAAAAAATATATACTTATTACAATTTCAATTATTGTAGTAATTGGCGTTTTAAATAGTGTTATTTCATCAGTAATAAAAAATAAACTAACCGAAGTCCTTTTACAAAATGAAGGTTCTAACCGTACCGTAAACATCGAAAATGTAAAATTTAGATTGATACAGCGTTCGTTGATTTTTGAAAACGTAACCCTTATTCCAACTAAAGAAGCGGTTTCAGAATTAATTGATGACTCTGCAAAAGAAAATAGTTTAGAGAACATAACACTTTCTTCAATTTCGTTTAAAGGAATTGGATTATATCAATTGTTGTTTTCTAAAAAAATTAATATCAATACCATTGTATTGAATGATTTGTTTATCCGTAAATTATCTAATTCAAACATTAAAACAACGAAGAAACCCAAAGAAAAAAAACCGTTGGATATTGATTCTATTGTCATAAAAAAATTAAATGGACTCCAAATTAACACGATAAAAGTCAATAACTTTAAATATCAAGTTTTTGATTACGCTTCAAACGAAATTACTTTTCAAAACAAACCACTAAGTTTTATTTCAAGTGGAATTAAACTAGAAAAGCATGGTGATTCAATTTTTAGGTTAATTCCTATTAAAAACAAGTTTAGCATTCACGATATTTATTTTGAGTTAGAAGATGCAAATTATGATTTTTCGATGGGTGAAATTTCATTCGATTTTGAAGAAAATTTAATTGATATTAATAATTTAAAAGTGAAACCACAAATGAATAAATTTGAAATGGCTGACACTTATAGGTTCAATAAAGATGTTTTTGATATTGCGTTAATAAATCTTAAAATTTTTAACTTCAACTTAAAAAAAATGCTAAAAAATGAAGGTGTTTTCATTGATAGTATTGGCGTATCTGGTTTAAATTTGAGTTTATTTAAAGACAAACGAAAACCTTTTAACACACAATTACATAAAAAACTTTTGAGCATTTCTTTAAAACAATTAAAAACACCTTTATATATCAATAAGGTTAAAGTCAATTCAACAAACTTAATTATTGAAGAAAAATTGGCAAAAAAAGATACGATGCTTTATCTTTCAATTAATAATATTAATGCAGAAATTAAAAATATTACATCCATAAAATCTTATAGAGAAAAGCCGTTATTAGTATCTTTAAACGGACAATTAATGAATAGCGCAGACCTAAGTTTTAATTTAAAAATGCCTTTAAAAGATTCTCAAAACACCTTTTATTTTAATGGAACTTTAGGTGCTTCTAAATTAGAGTTATTTGATGCCGCATTGTATCCTGCTTTAGGATTAAAAATATTTAGCGGTCAATTAGAAGGTATTACATTTTCTGCTTCAGCTAATTCAACTGAATCTAACGGAACTATGACCATGTTGTACCACGATTTAGAAGCAACCGTATTTAAGTCAAATACTTTAGAAAAAAATAATTTTTTAAGTTGGTCGGTAAATAAGTTAGTACGAAAATCAAATCCGAATCATAAAGGAAAAGTTAAAGAAGTGCTACTTCACACCAAAAGAATCCAATACAAAGGTTTAGGAAATTATATTTGGAAAACTGCTCAAAGCGGAATTATTAATACTATTTCTCCAGCAGGAAAAAAGGTGAAGCGTCACAAAAAATAAACTATTTCCAATATTCTGCTACCCAAGGTGCGGCTCGTACATAACGATACCACTTACCTCGACCGCCTTTTATTGCTTTATGTGGGTTTATTTCGCCATGAAAAATTATAATTTTTGAACCCTGTGGAATTGTTGGTTTTTTCCAAAATGCTAATGGAAATCTCGAAACACAATCGTATTTAAAACTCGGACACCAATCTTTGTCCCAATATTGCAGCTTACCTTTATCGTTTATAGCATGCGTTAAATATTCTTGCTCGTTTCTGTGTTCTTTAATTACAGCATCAAAATTGGCAATAAAATCGTCAAAAACATAACCGTGCTTCGCAATATCAAATCTATAAACAGATGAATTACCTGTTATTCTCCAAGAACGCCAACTGTGATCTTTTATAATTCTAAATTCTCCTTCAACATCAAAAAAGCAATCTATATTATCAACAATTACAATGTCTAAATCTAAAAATAAAGCACGACCTTCTAAACCATATAAAGGCGATTTTAAAGTTGTAAGTTTCTTCCACATGCGTTCTGGAAGATTAGAGTCTAAATCTATTTCAGGAATTGGAAAACATTGAACTTCTTTATTTATACCCGTTTCATCATCCGTAAAACAAATCATTTTAAAATCGTAGGTCAAGTTTTTCTGGACCATAGAATATAATCTGTTCACATACTCTGCACCGTACAAAGTGCCCCATTTCATACAAAAAATATAGTTAGTTGCTGCCATTATAAAAATTTACGTTCAACTAATTCTAAAAAACGTTCTTCGTATTCTTCTTTACCTTTCCAATCATAGTCTGGCTTCACCATTTTTTTAATAAAACTACTGGCTTCTTTTTTAGTTTTAAAGGAATTCAGCTGTGACAAAACTCTATTAAAATCTGCTTGAGAATGATTAAATAAATGCTTTACAAAAGCAATTCTATCATTCAAACCTACTTGAATATTTGCTTGTAACTTATCATTTAAAGTAGGCTTTACTTCAACTATTTTTTTTTCTACTTTGGTAAATAAATTGGTAGTTACATCTACAGAAACGGAGTCTTTAAATTCCTCTTCTATAGTTATTTGTTTTTTAGTTTCAATTATTTGAACTTCCAATTCATCTTCAATAATTTCTTCTTCTACCTCTTCGATTATAACATCCACAATTGCTTCAATCTCTTTTTCTACAATCTTTTCTTCT
>CAZUFO010000036.1:8293-10631 GCA_964619615.1 uncultured Lutibacter sp.
ACAATTGCTTCAATCTCTTTTTCTACAATCTTTTCTTCTACCTCAGTTATTTCTTCTACCTCAGTTATTTGCAACAATTCTTCTACAATTTCAACAGGTTTTTCTTCTATTGATTTCTCAATTTTCGAAAGTAATTCTTCTTTGGTTTCTGTGGCATTTGGTGTTGTATTTAAATATTCATCTACAAACGTTAACACTGATAACCGCTCGTACAATAGACGCGCTTTTTCTCTTAAAGCCACCGCATCCTCTTTATTTTTCATTTGTAAAATATCGTGAGCAAGACTTACTAATTCGGTTTCCAATTTTTTGTGCATAAGTTGGTAATTTATGTGTGCGTTGATGGTTTATTTTTGATACATTTGTAGAGATTAGTAGATGAAAATTTCATTTTAACCCTTACAAGTCCGAAAATTACAAAATGTTTCTTGAAAATACAGTAAATCATACAGAACAATTTGGGTGGATTGAAGTTATTTGCGGGTCTATGTTCTCTGGTAAAACTGAAGAATTAATACGCCGTCTTAAAAGAGCTCAGTTCGCAAAACAGAAAGTAGAAATTTTTAAACCTTCTATTGATGTGCGTTATGATGATGAAAAAGTAGTGTCGCACGACGCTAACGAAATACGATCAACACCTGTACCTTCTTCAGCAAATATTAGAATTTTAGCAGACGATGTTGATGTTGTTGGTATTGATGAAGCGCAGTTTTTTGACGATGAAATTGTAAGAGTTTGTAATGATTTGGCAAATCGTGGCGTTCGCGTAATTGTTGCTGGATTGGATATGGATTTTAAAGGAAACCCCTTCGGACCAATGCCAGCACTTATGGCAACTGCAGAATATGTTACCAAAGTACATGCTGTTTGCACACGAACTGGAAATTTAGCACATTTTAGCCATAGAAAAACTACGGATGAATCTTTGGTTTTATTAGGTGAAACTCAAGAGTACGAACCCTTAAGTCGTGCTGCATATTACAAAGCTGTTTTGAAAGATGAAATTGCTAAAATGGAGGTGATTGAAGAAGAGGTAAAAGATGAAAAATAATCATGTAACAACACTTCAAATCGATTTGAATGCAGTTCGTTTTAACTTAGATTATTTCAAATCAAAACTTAAAAAAAATACCAAAATTCTTGTTGTTGTTAAAGCTTTTGGATATGGTAGTGATGCTGTAGAAATTGCAAAATCAATTCAAAATGAGGCTTCCTATTTTGCGGTGGCATACACACAAGAAGGAATTGCTTTAAGAGAGTCTGGAATTAAAACCAACATTTTAGTATTACATCCTCAAATTCCGAATTTAGATTTTCTTATCAATCATAATTTAGAACCCAACTTATATAATTCGGAAATACTCAATGCTTTTATTAAAATTGCTAAAAATCAAAATCTTAAAGAATATCCAATTCATTTAAAATTTAATACGGGTTTAAATCGATTGGGGTTTTCAGAAAACGATATTGATTTTTTACATAACAAATTATCGAAAAATAACCACGTTTCAATAAAATCTATATTTTCTCATTTAGCAGTATCTGAAGATGAAGCTGAACACGAATTTTCTTTACAACAAATTTCATCTTTTAATAAAATCAGCTCAGCATTTAAAAACAAATTTGAGTTTCTTCCGCTATGTCATATGACAAATACTTCAGGAATCATTAATTATCCAGAAGCACATTTTGATATGGTAAGATTGGGAATTGGTTTATATGGATTTGGAAACGATATTAAAGAAACATCAAAATTAAAAAATGTAGTTTCGCTTAAAACCATTATTTCACAAATTAATAGCCTAAAACCAGATGAAAGTGTTGGTTACAATAGAGCTTTTAAAACTTCTAGTTCAATAAAAATTGCCACAATTCCTATTGGTCATGCAGATGGAATTCCAAGAAGTTTAGGTAACAAGAAAGGGTTTGTTACTATCAACAATCAAAAAGCATTAATTATTGGAAACGTGTGTATGGATATGCTTATGGCTGATATTACCAACATTAATTGCAACGTTGGTGATGAAGTTGTGGTTTTTGACACCCAAGAAACTGTTGAGTTTTTAGCAAAACAGGCCAACACAATTTCTTACGAATTATTAACTGCTATTTCTCAGCGAGTTCAACGAAATATTTTATCATAATTTTAATTATATTAGCAACTTAATTACTAATTAAATTATAATTTATGGGAATGTTAAAAGAATTTAAAGATTTTGCAATGAAGGGAAACCTTGTAGATATTGCAGTTGGTTTTGTAATGGGTGCTGCCTTTAAAAGTGTAATAACTTCATTTACTGGTGGAATTGTTTCGCCGCTAATTGGGCTTCTTTTCAAT
>CAZUFO010000036.1:10642-18100 GCA_964619615.1 uncultured Lutibacter sp.
AAAGAAATGAAATACATTATTAGAGAAGGAATTGCCAACGCAGAAGGGAAATTAGAAGGGCAAGTTGCTGTACTTTGGGGTGATTTTATAACCAATATTATTGACTTTATTATTGTAGCATTTGTAATGTTCTTGATGATAAGAGCAATTAATAAAACTAAAAAACCTGAAGCGCCTGCTGCTCCATCTGGACCAAGCGATAATGATTTATTAATAGAGATTAGAGATGCTTTAAAGAAATAATTGAAAAACTACTTTTTTGACTCAAACACCTCAGCAATAGTTGGGGTGTTTTTTTGTTTTTGAATTTGCTCTAATTCATTACCTACTTTAACAGCAGCTGTTTTTAGCACTTTAAAATGTCCCACTAAACGTTGTAATTTTCATTCAGGGTGTGACTTAAAGTCACGCCCTGAATATGATTACCCTGAATATGATTACCCTGATAAGGCATCCGCAATTTTTCGATCATTAGACAACCTCGGAATTTTATTCTGCCCACCTAACTTTCCTTGCGATTTCATATAAGCTCTAAAACCTCCTTTTTCAACAATGGTGATTTTTAGAGGTTGCAATATTTTTCCAACAATTAAATCTAAGTAATAACTATTCTGTTGTTGCAAACTCTCATCAATCAACTTAGAAAACTCTTCTATATCTTCTGGCTCGTTTTCAAATTCTACAAACCATTCATGATATGGCAACTCATTTTCTACATCAATTTTAGGCGCTAATGTAAACTCCGTTACACTTGCATTAATTGCATCTGTTGCTGTTTGCATTGCACGTTCAACTTCTTTACCAATTACGTGTTCTCCAAATGCAGAAATAAAATGTTTGATACGCCCTGTCACTAAAATACGATGTGGTTTTAACGAAATAAATTCAACGGTATCGCCAATATTATAACCCCATAATCCAGCATTTGTATTCAAAATTATTACATAATTAATTCCTGTTTGAACATCAGCAATAGAAATACGAGCTGGATTTTCATCAAAAAAATCATCGGCTTTTATAAACTCATAAAAAATACCTGAATTTAAGTTTAGTAACATTCCAACTTCATCCGTATCTTGATATGCGATAAATCCTTCGGAAGCAGGATATAATTCTACTGAATCAACACTTCTGCCAATCAGTTCTTCAAACTTTTTACGATAGGGTTCATAATTGACTCCACCATAAACAAAGACTTCAAAATTGGGAAAAACATCTCCTACTTTTTTGCCTGTTCTTTCTACAATTCGTTCAAAATACATTTGTACCCAAGATGGGATTCCGCCAATCAAACGCATATCTTCGTTGATGGTTTCGTCAATTACTTTCTCTACTTTGGTTTCCCAATCTTCAATACAATTGGTTTCATAACTCGGTAGTCTGTTTTTTTGTAAATATCTTGGAACAAAGTGTGCTGAAATCCCTGATAAACGTCCGATTTTAATACCGTTTTTCTCTTCCAAAACAGGACTTCCTTGTAAAAAAATCATTTTGCCATTTACAAAATTTGCTTTCTTTTTTCTGTTGATGTACATCAACAACGCATTCCGAGCTGCTTTGATATGTTCGGGCATTGATTCTTTAGTTAACGGAATGTATTTTGTGCCAGAAGTTGTACCCGAAGTCTTGCCAAAATACAAAGGTTTTCCTTTCCATAAAACATCGGGTTCGCCAGCAACTACTCTATCTACGTAGTGTTTTAGCCCTTCATAATCTTGTATTGGAACTCGTGCTTTAAAGTCTTCGTAATTCTTTATTTCTGAAAAGCGATGGTCTTTACCAAACGCCGTGTTTTTTGCAGTTGAAATTAATTCTTGAAACACTTTCTCCTGCGTTTTTTCTGGTTGATATGCCCATTTATAAATACGCTTTGTAATACATTTTGCAAACGGAATTGCCAGAATAGATTTTACTTTAAATTCACTCAAAATCAATAAAATTAATTGGGTTTACAGGGTAACCATCATTCCAAAGCTCGAAATGTAAATGTGGCCCTGTGGTTAATTCACCTGTGGATCCTGAACTTGCAATTACTTCGCCAGATTTTACCAAATCACCTTGTGTTTTATGCAAAGATCCATTATGTTTATAAATAGAAATATATCCTTTGGCATGTTCTAACATAATTACATGACCCGTTGCAGCAGTCCATTCTGCAAAAAACACAGTGCCATCTGCAATTGCTTTTACGGGAGTACCTTTTTTTACTGCAACATCAACTGCAAAATGTTTTTGATTTACATTGTAATTTGCAGTGATAGTTCCTGTTACAGGTGCAAAAAACACAATTCCAACATCTTTTTTCGCTTCTTCAAAAAAACTGTATTTATCTTCTCTATCCACTTCCAAGCGAAATAAAGAATCATTTACAGAGTTGTTTATTGGCATTGAATCTCTATCGAATTGAAGTCTTTCAAACACCGAATCTTTATCAAAAGTAAAAGAGGAAACATCGCCAATTAAAACTTCTTGAATGGTATTTATGTATCTATTATTTACTTCTAAAACATTCTTGAGAGAATCTACTTTAAAAACTAAATTTGTGGCTTGCCTTTTTAATTTTACGGAAGAATATCCTGGAATATATTCACGTAAAGGCGTAAAAGCGATTAAAAGGGTTGTTAGACTAATAAGCATAATTGTAAATAAACCCCCAAGAACAAAAACATTTAAACGACTTAATTTAATAGAGAATTTCTCTTCAAAAGTCGCCTCATTTATTAACACCATTCGGTATTTATGAATGAGTTTTTGCTTGAATTTATTTTTATCCGATTTACTTTTTGTCATAATTATCTGTTGAAACAAATATACAACGGATTTTTGGTAGAATAATTACAAAATATTATTGAATTTAATACGAATATTTACTTCTTATAAAAATTCATCTCATCTAAATAATTCCACACATTTTGAGAAACTAACGGACGAAAATCCTTGTTGTTTTTAATTGAACTTCTAATTAATGTTGAAGATATTTCTACAATTGGTGCGTCAATTTTATGGATATTTTTATGATTCAAAAATTCAGAATCTACTTGCCCATTTGCAATTCTTGGATAGACATAAATTTGATTGTTTTCAAGTATTACTTCATAGTTCTTCCACTTATGAAAGCTCTTTAAATTGTCTTCACCCATAATCAATGAAAAAGTATGTTCAGGATGTTTTTCTTTTAAAATAACTAAGGTGTTTACGGTGTAATTTGGTTGCGGTAACTTAAACTCAATATTAGATGGCTTTAAATTTTCATAATCTTCAACAGCAATATTTACCATTGTTAATCTATGATTATCTTCTAATAATGTGCTTTTCTTTTTATGCGGATTATGTGGCGTAACAACAAACCAAATTTGGTCCATATCTGAATGTTCCACCAAATGATTGGCAATAATTAAATGCCCAATATGAATTGGATTAAAACTCCCAAAAAACAGTCCGATATTCATAATTATTATAATTCATTTGTTCACTGAGCGGAGTCGAAGTGAACACTATTTGTTAATTATTTACAAACTCTTTAACCAAATCAATTGCCTCTTTTTTGGCTTTTTCTAAATCTTCATTCACAACTATAACATCAAATAAGGGTGCCGTTGCCAACTCAGCAGAAGCTTTTGCAACACGCATGTTTATTTTGTCGTCGCTTTCTGTCTTGCGTTTCTTCAATCTAATTTTTAACTCATCAATACTTGGTGGCTTTATAAAAATTGCCAGCGTTTCTTTAGGAAATTTACGTTTAATTCTAAGACCTCCAGAAACATCAATATCAAAAATAACATGTTTTCCTTTTGCCCAAATACGTTCTACTTCAGTTTTAAGTGTGCCATAGAAGTTGTTTGCATATACTTCTTCCCATTCTAAAAACTCATCATTTTTTATCTTGTTTTTAAATTCTTGAGTAGATAAAAAGTAGTAGTCTTTTCCATGCTCTTCCTCTCCTCGTTTTTCTCTAGAGGCTACAGAAATAGAAAACTCTAAATTCAATTCATTTTGGGCTAATAAATGCCTAACTATAGTGGTTTTTCCAGACCCTGAAGGTGCCGAAAAAACAATTAATTTTCCTTTAGTATCCATTATAGAACGTTTAGGTTTTGTTCCTTTACTTTTTCCAATTCATCTTTCATTTGCACCACTAATTTTTGCATCTCGGCAAAATTTGCTTTTGACCCAATAGTATTAATTTCTCTACCAATTTCTTGAGTAATAAATCCTAGCTTTTTACCATTTGAAGTTTCTGAATTTAATTCTGACATAAAATAATCTAAATGGTTTTGAAGTCTGACTTTCTCTTCTGTAATATCAAATTTCTCTAAGTAATACATCAATTCTTGTTCAAAACGATTTTCATCAACTTTTGCTTCCAAATCAGAAACTGCTTTTAATAATCTTGCCTTTACATTTTCAATTCTTTGTGGATCAATTTCAATTACATCTGCTAATCTATCTCTAATGATAGAAATTCGTTTTACAAAATCTTGTTTTAGAACTGCGCCTTCATCACTTCTATAGGTAACAATATTTTCTAACGCTTCATTTATTGCTACTTCTATTTGAGGCCATTCATTTTCATCTAACTTTTCTCTTTTACCTTGAATAGTTTCGGGTAAACGAATTGCCATTTGCAGCAATTCTAATTCAGAAGCATCAGAAACTTCTTTCAACTGATTCATATAAGCGGTAATTGCTTCTTTATTAATTTGTGATGAAATATTTACGCCAATACTTTCAACAAAAATCGAAAAATCAACTTTCCCTCTAATCAATTTACTCGCAATATTCTTACGAACGTTTAACTCCTTTTCTTTATAATAAGATGGAATTCTTACACTTAAATCTAAACTCTTACTGTTTAAAGACTTAATTTCTATTGTGATTTTTTTTGTTGGTAATTGTATTTCAGTTTTACCATAACCTGTCATTGATACTATCATATTCTAAAAATAAATTATGCAAATTTACACAAATTTGAGTTCTATATTGCTTGTTTTGGTCGTTTACTTACCAAATAAACACTTGCAAAATAATAATGCTTGCTACTAATTTTACGGTATTCAATTCGTCGCTTTCAAGTAATAGCGCATAAATTGTTACGTTGATGAAAATATAAGTATTTCCTAAAAAAATATTTGAGACATTCTCAGCAGTTGAATTTCCATAAATAATTAAAACCACAGCACCAATTAGCCCAATTATGATCCCAATTTACACGATGGCGAATTAATTTTTCTTTTAATCAAAAAAACGTTTGCCATTGGCAAACGTTTTTTTGATTTAGTATGCTATTTTTAATTAATCGTCTAACGCAGGAATGCGTAAAACTTGTCCTGGATAAATCTTATCAGGATGAGATAACATTGGCTTATTTGCTTCAAAAATAACTGGATATTTCATTGCATTTCCATAATATGATTTTGCAATTTTACCTAAAGTATCACCAGAAACAACGGCATAAAATTGCGCTACTGGTTCTGCTTCAATTTCAACATCTGCAATAGTTATAGTCATTCTATCATCAACTGAACCAATCCCTTTTGTGTTTCCAACAACCAATATTACTTTTTCTTTAGTCATTTGTGAATCTGCTTCACCAGAAACCGTAGCTGTTTCATCATCAATTTGAATGCTTAAATCTTTAACGTTAAAACCTAGCGTTTCTACGGATTTAATTAATTTTGCTCCTGCTTCAATTGCTTCTTCTTCAGTTGTTTTACCAATCCCAAAAACTTTAGCTCCAGCGTTTTTAATAAACGAAAATAATCCCATAATTTGTTTTTTTTTAATTTTAAAAAAATTTATTTTAGGTGTTCAAGATACAATTTTTTATTGAAATTAAACCATTACCTTTGATTCAAATTTTAATATAATGACTATTCATAATTTAGCCGAAAAATCTTCAATTCTCAATAAATTTATCGCTGAAATAAGAGATAAAAACATTCAAAAAGACTCCATGCGTTTTCGTAAAAACATTGAACGAATTGGAGAAATTTTAAGTTATGAAATAAGTAAAACCTTAGCCTTTTCTTCTAATGATGTTGAAACTCCTTTAGGTGTAAAATCAATTAAATTGCCAAATGAACAATTGGTGATTTGTTCCATTTTAAGAGCAGGATTGCCTTTACATAACGGGTTATTAAGTTATTTTGATGATGCAGAAAACGCTTTTATATCAGCCTACAGAAGATCTATTGATGAAACAAATTTTAGCATTGAAGTAGAATATTTAGCTGCGCCATCCTTCGAAAACAAAACATTGATTTTAGCCGACCCAATGTTAGCAACAGGGCAATCACTTATTGCTACCTATAAAGCGTTGCTTAAAAACGGAACGCCAAAATCAATTCATATTGCTGTGGTAATTGGATCCACTGAAGGGATTGATTTTATAAAAAATCACTTTCCAAAAAATACGCATTTATGGATTGCTACAATTGATGATCAATTAAACGATAAAGGATATATTGTACCAGGTTTGGGTGATGCTGGCGATTTGGCATTCGGCAGTAAACTATAAGAAATATACACCTAAAGCAACTAAGAAAAAACTATAAACTACAACTTCCCGCAAAATTGTATGTTTTATTAATTGCACCAGGTTTGCTGAAAAAATTGCAATGGGGAAAAATACTAAAATAAATTCAGATCCGTTTTTCTCTGGCGATAGCAGAACGATATAAATTGCAATTAAAAAATGACAGATTAGCAACATATACGATGGTTTTAAATCGTTTGCTAAAGCGTTTATCTTTAATCGAACAATCACCATTGAAACTATTGTAACCACACTAATAAAATAAATTGGAATTAAATACTGCAATGAGTTAAAATTAGCAAAAGACAGGTTGTATTCGAAAAACAAGGCATCAAAAAAAGCAACACTATTGTCCGTAACAAAACAATAGGTAAATACTAAAAACAAAGGGGTAATAAAGCCAATTAAGACAATAATACTATTTCTGATTTTTTGTTTTTTACATACTAATATTGCAACAAAAATCAACAATAAAAATACAGCGCTCCACATATAAAAAAGCGATGCTATACCAACCCAGAAAGCACTATCAAACACTTTTTGTTTCACATTTTTATTTGATCTGATGCTATAAACTCTTCGAAAAGACAATAATAAGAAAAAGTGAGCAATCACAATTTCATTCACAATCATTGTCCTTGGGAACATTCCAAACAACAACGCTAAAACAAGTAAGAAATATGAATCTTGACCAGACAACTGATTTTTTCGATTTATAAAACGAATTAAAAAAAAGAGTGCTAAAAAAAAGAGTAAAAACCCTCCCTTTTTAAGTATCAACCAGAATGAAAAATTAGGTTTTTCAACTAAAAAAATAGACGACAAATAAAATACTAAAAATAGCAAGCTAATAAATATAGCATGAATTGGTTTAGTTTTCTTAAAAAAATTGGCAATCATTGTGAGTTTTTATACATTTGCAA
>CAZUFO010000037.1:0-17977 GCA_964619615.1 uncultured Lutibacter sp.
AATCCCGGGAAATGTCTTATGGCTAGATCATTATCTAGATGGCGCTATTGAAGCAGAAGCAGATGCTATTTGTGATGCCGATGGCAATGTATATATCATCGGAATTATGGAGCATATCGAACCTTGTGGCGTTCATTCAGGCGATTCAAATGCAACTTTACCACCTTTTAATTTAGGCGAATTTGTAATGCAACAAATTAAAGATCATACACATAAAATTGCAAGAGCTTTAAAAACAGTTGGGCTGATAAATATTCAGTTTGCCATAAAAGATGATACGGTTTTTATTATTGAAGCAAACCCAAGAGCTTCTAGAACAGTGCCGTTTATTGCAAAAGCATACCAAGAACCGTACGTAAATTATGCCACCAAAGTAATGTTGGGCGTTAATAAAGTAACAGACTTTAAATTCAATCCAAGATTGGATGGTTATGCAATTAAACAACCCGTTTTCTCTTTCGATAAATTTCCGAATGTAGATAAGAATTTAGGTCCTGAAATGAAATCAACCGGTGAAAGTATTCTATTTATTGATAGTTTAAAAGACGATCAATTCTACGAATTGTATTCCCGTAGAAAGATGTACTTAAGTAAATAAAATCCACTCTTTTTGAATAATTTATTTATTTGATGCTCCTAAGTAATAGTTTATCTTTGTTAAAAAAAAATACATGAATTTTATTTTGTTCGATGGTGAAGTTAGAGACGCTTTACTTCCGTTTACTTATACAAGACCAGTTGCTGACATTAGAGTTGGTATTTTAACTATCAGAGAAAAATGGGAAAAACGTCTTGGTTTAACTACAACAACACTTACTGAAGAATACTTAGAAGTTAAGTTCCCGATGATAGAAATGGAGCAAAACATAATGATTAATGCTTCTTTTTTACCTACGGATGAATTGGTAGTTCAAGTGAAAAAGTTAGAATTGAACCAGGCAATTTTTAAGGATGATGAGGTAGTGGCTTTTTTTGCTACAGACTCTCAAGAAGTTACAAATTTTGATGCTTATGAGCAAATAGAATTTTCTGATGAATTACTACAATTAAAAAACACTTGGGATATTTTTTCAATCAATAGTGAAGCAATTCAACAAGATTTCGACTTTTTAACTGCTGGAAGAAAATCTGCTGAAATACCAGAAACAGTGCATTGTTTTAAAAAAGAAAATATTTTTATTGAAGAAGGAGCAGAAATAACATTGGCTTCTTTGAATGCAACTGATGGTCCTATTTATATCGGGAAAGACACTATAATTATGGAAGCTTGCGCCATTAGAGGTCCATTTGCTTTGTGTGATAATTCCGTATTAAAAATGGGTGCTAAAATTTATGGAGCAACAACTATTGGTCCATTTTCTACAGTGGGTGGTGAAGTGAAAAACGTAGTTATATTTGGGTATTCTAATAAAGGACATGAAGGATATTTAGGAAATGCCGTTTTAGGTGAATGGTGTAATTTAGGAGCAGACACCAATAATTCGAACCTAAAAAATAATTACCTAGAAGTGAAAATGTGGAGTTATGAAACCGAACGTTTTGCAAAAACAGGTTTGCAATTTTGTGGCTTAATGATGGGCGATCATTCCAAATGTGGTATCAATACAATGTTTAATACAGGTACGGTGGTTGGAGTGAGTGCTAATATTTATGGAGCAGGATTCCAACGAAATTTCATTCCATCATTTGCTTGGGGTGGAGCCGGTGGTTTTACTACTTATCAAATGAATAAAGTAAATGAAGTTGCCACGGCAGTTATGAAGAGAAAAGAAATTGAGTTTGATGATAAAGAAGAGCAAATACTAGCTCATATATTTGAAGAAACTAAAAAGTATCGAAATTTTTAAATTATAAATGTATTGAGTGAGCCGTCCTAAAATTGGTTGACACAAATCTGACATATTTCAGGACGGTACAATATATAAAAGACCAAGTAAAATTCCACTTCGAATGTTCTTTACGTTTGTTAATTACAATCCTTTTTAACCAAGACCCGAAAGTCACTTCACCTTTAAAAGTGCCCAATTTTGTAAATGCAATTAGAAACGAATCCTGCATCATATCTTCAGCTTCAAAACTGTTTTTTAAAATTCTAAGAGCAGTATTATACATAGCTCTTGGCGCTCCGTTCTCCATTTTTACAACGAAGTAAAAGATCACTCGTATGTTGATTGGTATGTTGCAATTGAATCGTTTCTGTTAAAAAGACAAGTTAGATATAAATCTGTTACACTTTAATAAAAATTAGTTGTAATTATATTTGGTTTAAATCATTTAACATCAAAATTACTGTGGCATAACTATTGAACTTGTTAAATTGCAGCGCAAACCGCAGTTGAATTAAATAGCTGTGTATCAATAAAATAAATTAAATATAAATTTTGTCAATATGAATTTCACTATTGATAAATGACAAAATGACCCAATATAACTATGAGTGATTCTAAATTTTTAAAAATTGACAATCTGTCATTTCAACGAATGTTTGATGATGAAGCAGAATTAATTCCATTAATGACGCCAGAAGACGAAGAAAAAATAAATAAAGAAGAAATTCCTGATGAATTACCAATTTTACCGCTAAGAAACACCGTATTGTTTCCAGGTGTTGTAATTCCGATTACAGCCGGACGCGATAAATCAATCCAATTGATTAAAGATGCCAATAAAGGAAATAAAATTATTGGGGTAGTTGCTCAAAAAAATGAAGGTGTTGAAGACCCAACTTTTGATGATATTAATAAAGTAGGAACTGTTGCACGTATTTTAAAAATGTTGAAAATGCCAGACGGTAATACGATGGTTATTATTCAAGGCACAAAACGTTTTGAGGTAAATGCAATTACACAAGAAGAGCCTTATTTAAAGGCAACTACAAAGAAATTAGAAGAAGGTAGAGCGCAAATAAAAGATCCTGAGTTTGATGCAATTATTGAATCTATCAAGAAAATGGCTTTAAAGATTATAAAAATCAATCCGAGTTTGCCTTCTGAAGCGTCATTTGCTATTAAAAATATTGAAAGCAGTCCGTTTTTGATAAATTTTGTTTCTTCAAACATGAATCTTTCTGTGGCTGAAAAGCAAGAACTATTAAATATTAATAATTTACAAGAAAGAGCACTTCGTACATTAAAATTTATGTCGAAGGAAATGCAGAAGTTAGAATTGCATCAAGATATTCAATCAAAAACACGTTCTGAAATGGATCAGCAGCAACGTGAATATTACTTGAATCAGCAGTTAAAAACAATTCAAGAAGAATTAGGAGGATCGTATGAAGAAGAAATTGCTGAATTAAAAGAAAAATCTAAATCAAAAAAATGGAGCAAAGAAATTGCTGAAAAATTTGATAAAGAATTGGGCAGATTACAAAGAATGAATCCACAAGTTGCAGAATATTCTGTGCAACGAAATTATCTTGACTTGTTGCTAGAATTACCATGGGAAGAATATTCAACAGATTTATTCGATTTGAAACGAGCACAAAAAGTTTTGGATAGAGACCATTTCGGATTGGAAAAAGTAAAAGAGCGAATTATTGAGCATTTGGCAGTATTAAAATTAAAAGGCGATATGAAATCTCCGATTATCTGTTTGTACGGACCTCCAGGAGTTGGTAAAACATCCTTAGGTAAATCTATTGCTGAATCGTTGGGGAGAGAATATGTTCGTATGTCATTAGGTGGTTTACGTGATGAAGCAGAAATACGCGGACATAGAAAAACATATATTGGCGCAATGCCAGGTCGAATCTTGCAAAGTTTGAAAAAAGCAGGAACCTCAAATCCTGTTTTTGTGTTGGATGAAATTGATAAATTATCATCTTCGCATAGTGGAGATCCTTCATCAGCAATGCTAGAAGTCTTAGATCCTGAGCAAAATTCTGATTTTTATGATAATTATTTAGAAGTTGGTTACGATCTTTCAAAAATATTGTTTGTAGCAACAGCTAATAATTTAGGCTCTATTCCTTGGGCGTTACGCGATAGAATGGAGATTATAAATGTAAGTGGTTATACTATTGAAGAAAAGGTAGAAATTGCCAAAAGACATTTATTACCAAAGCAATTAAAAGAACACGGATTAACAACCAAAGATATTCAGATTAAAAAAGCACAATTAGAAAAAATTGTGGAAGGATATACGCGAGAATCTGGAGTGAGAGGTTTGGATAAACAAATTGCAAAAGTAGTGCGTTACGGTGCAAAATCTATTGTGATGGAAGAAGTATATAATACAGAAATTTCTTCTGACGATATTGAAAAAATATTAGGAGTTTCTCATTTAGAACGTGATAAATATGAAAACAACGATGTTGCAGGAGTTGTAACCGGACTTGCTTGGACACAAGTAGGAGGCGATATTTTATTTATTGAATCAATTATTTCAAAAGGAAAAGGATTAACTATTACAGGTAATCTTGGAACGGTAATGAAAGAATCGGCAACCATAGCAATGGAATATATTAGAGCTTATGCTGATGATTTTGGAATTAAAGAGAAAACATTAAAAGAGAATAAAGTACATATTCACGTGCCAGAAGGTGCCACTCCAAAAGATGGGCCAAGTGCAGGTATTGCCATGTTAACGTCATTGGTTTCAGTGTTTACTCAGCGAAAAGTAAAATCTAAGTTAGCGATGTCTGGTGAAATTACCTTACGAGGAAAAGTATTACCAGTTGGTGGAATTAAAGAAAAAATATTGGCTGCAAAACGAGCAAATATTAAAGAAATTATTCTGTGCGCCGATAATAAAAAAGATGTTGATGAAATTAATCAGCGTTATTTAAAAGGTGTTAAGTTTCATTATGTAAAAGAAATGAAAGAAGTGATTGATATCGCTTTAACAAAACAAAAAGTTAAAGGGGCGAAGAAATTATAAAGATTGATATACATTTGAAGGGGTTATTAAATCATACAGTTTATAAAAATAAAAATTCAAATGAATGGGTAACTTTTGTGCACGGTGCAGGAGGGAGTTCTTCTATTTGGTTTAAACAAATCCGTGCTTTTAATGAGAAGTTTAATGTATTGGTGTTGGATTTAAGAGGTCATGGAAAAAGTGGAAGTCTTGGGAGAAATACATTTAAAAAGTACACTTTTGATTATATAACTTCTGATATTATTAACGTAATTAATCATCTTGAAATTGAAAAATCTCATTTTATAGGAATTTCATTAGGAACAATTTTAATACGAAATTTGGCAGAAAAACACTCAGAAAGAGTTAGTTCTATGATTTTTGGTGGTGCAATTATGAAAATGAATGTACGTTCACAATTCTTAATTAAAGTAGGTGTTGTTTTTAAATCCGTAGTGCCATATATGCTGTTATACAAACTGTTTGCTTTTATTATAATGCCAAAAAATAATCATAAAAAATCAAGATTATTATTCATTAATGAAGCGAAAAAAATGTGTCAAAAAGAATTTATACGATGGTTTCGATTAACCTCTGAAGTCAATCCATTATTAAAGTATTTTAGGGCAAAAGAGATTGAAATCCCAACATTATATATAATGGGAGAAGAAGATTATTTGTTTTTGCCATCTATCCGAAAAATAGTTTCTCAACATACATTTTCTAAACTAATAGTAGTTGAAAATACAGGTCATGTTGTTAATGTTGAACAGCCTCGATTTTTTAATGAGAAATCGATTCAGTTTATTGGTGGATTATAATTACTTAAAAAACACCTTCGATTTCCCCCAATAGTTTATTATTTGAAAAAGGTCTTCGACTTTTCCCAATGCACATCCATTTCAGAAAGTGACATGTCAGAAAGTTCTTTGCCTTCTTTTTTTACGGCGGTTTCTAAGAATTGAAATCGTTTAATGAATTTTTTATTAGTGCGTTCTAACGCGTTTTCAGGATTTACATTAATAAATCGTGCGTAATTAATCATAGAAAATAACACATCGCCAAATTCAGATTCGATTTTGTCGGTATTCCCTGCTTTAATTTCAGTGTTTAATTCTGCTAATTCTTCTTGAACTTTTTCCCATACTTGTTCTGGATGTTCCCAATCAAACCCAACTCCAGCAACTTTTTCCTGAATTCTACTTGCTTTTACCAATGCAGGCAAAGATTTCGGAACACCTTCTAAAACAGACTTTTTACCTTCTTTTAGTTTTAGTTTTTCCCAATTTCGTTTTACTTCTTCTTCATCTTTCACTTTAACATCTCCATAAATATGAGGATGACGGTGAATTAATTTTTCAGAAATACTTTCGGCGACATCAGCAATATCAAAAGCGTTGGTTTCAGAACCAATTTTTGCATAAAAAACAATGTGCAAAAGCAAATCTCCAAGTTCTTTTTTAACTTCTTCTAAGTCATTGTCAAGAATTGCATTGCCCAATTCATAGGTTTCTTCAATGGTTAAATGACGAAGCGATTGTAATGTTTGTTTTTTGTCCCAAGGACATTTTTCACGCAAGTCGTCCATAATATCTAATAGGCGATTGAAGGCTTCTAAATGTTCTTTTCTTGAGTTCATTTTTTGAATTTTGGAACGCTGATTTAGCAGATTTTTATTGATTCTTTACAACTACAGGAATCATTTTTTATCATAATAAATCTGTGTTATCTGTGTTCTATTCCGAGTTCTATTCTTCCTCTTCATCATTTTCAGAGATAGAAGAAAAATCAAAGTTATGATTCACCAATAAATTATACCACTGAAATACTTTTTTTATGTTTGATGGATATACACGTTCATCATCATAATTTGGTAATATTTCAGAAAAATAAGCAACTAATTTTTTGGTACTTTCTTTATGGCTGATACATTCTTTACCTTCTTCTTTTTCAGAAATAGTTTTCAATACAAATTTTAAAGGCACTTCTTTTTCAAAGGTATAAATAGCAATATTGTCTAATACACTTACATCATGCATGGCACTAATTGGAAACCTTTTTTTATCTATAAAAGATTCAACAATAATTCCACCTTTAGATTGGGCGATGATTTCATACAATCCTGGTTTTCCAGCAACTGAAATAATTTTTTCTAAACTCATATAATAATTAATCTTAATGGTGTTTTATAAAATACCTCTATGAGGTTTTTTTCTTTGGATTGTAGAACTTCATTCTATAATCTGGATTTATTTTTCCTTTTGATATGTTATCTAATTTTTTCTTAATCAATCGCTTTTTTAATGAAGATAATTTGTCTGTAAATAAAACACCTTCAATATGGTCGTATTCATGTTGAACAACTCTTGCGGCTAAACCATCTAGTTTAAGCGTTTGTTTTTTAAATTTTTCATCAACATATTCTATGGTAATTTTTTCATTTCTAAAAACATCTTCTCTAACTTCAGGAATACTTAAGCAACCTTCGTTAAAAGCCCATTCGTCTCCAGTTTCACTAGTAATTTTCGCATTGATAAAAACTTTTCTAAAGTCACCTAAAAAGTTACGTTCCTTTTGTTCTAATTCATCGTCTTCAGCAAAAGGAGTAGTATCCACCAAAAATAAACGAATAGCTTTACCAATTTGTGGAGCTGCAAGTCCAACGCCATGTGCATTTTCCATAGTTTCCCACATGTTTTCGAGCAACTCTTTAAAGTTAGGATAATCCTTGTCAATATCGACGCCAACTTTTCTTAAAATGGGAGTTCCGTAGGCAATAATAGGTAAAATCATTTTTTAAATTTATCGTTTGCAAAAATACACTTTTAGATGTAATTTTTTAGTAGATTTGACTCATAATGATTTTTCATTTATGAATTGGAAAAGGTATTGGAATGAAATTGCTAAATTAAATGCTAATAGTAGTGCAGGCCAAGTTCAGAGAGATGAGCAAGAAAACACTTTAATTACTGTTAATTATATATGTAAGCAATTAGATATTAAGAAAACAGACATTGTTTTAGATGTTTGCTGTGGTAATGGTATGATTACACTAGAAGTTGCTAAAAGATGTACTGAAATTATTGGAATTGATCATTCTGAAGAATTGTTAAATATAGCAAACCAAAACAATTCAAAAATTAACTGTTCTTTTCATTTGACTTCTGCACTTGAATTAAAAAAGGCCGTTGATGAGCAATTATTTGATAAAATATATTTGCAGTTTTCATTTCAATATTTTGATAAAAAAAATCAAGGATTTTTAGTGATTAAAGAAATGTTGGCTTGTTTAAAGCCAGAAGGTAAAATATTTATTGGTGATATTACAAATCACAGTAAATTAGATGTTTTTTTTGAGTCAAAGAGTAAGAGGATGCATTATTATTATAGCTCTTTTAGAGGTGTAAATTCAATGGGTAAATTTTGGAAAACTTCTGAATTAGAAAAAATTTGTAAAAAATTAGAAGTTAATGGAACTTATTTAGAGCAGCCAAAAGAGTTGCCCTACTCTTACTATAGGTTTGATTTTTTGATTAAAAACTAGAGCCTTTCTAAATAAGTTTGAAGTATTATTGTTGCACTTATCTCATCTACCAATGCTTTATTACGACGTTGTTTTTTATTCAATCCACTATCTATCATAGTCTGAAACGCCATTTTGGATGTAAATCGCTCGTCAACTCTTACTATTGAGATTTTCGGGAATGTACTTTTTAATTTCTTTATAAAAGGAATAATTAAGAGTTCACTTTCACTTGCTGTATTATCCATCTGTTTGGGTTCTCCAACAACAAACAATTCAACCTTCTCTTTAGTTAAATAATTAGTTAGAAATGAGAATACTTTTTTAGTATCTATAGTAGTTAATCCAGAAGCAATAATTTGCAGTTCATCTGTAACTGCAATACCGGTTCTTTTTTTTCCAAAATCGAAGGCTAAAATGCGTGCCATGTAAATCTATTTTTATGCAAAAATAGCATAATAAATAAAAAGAATAATTGTAGTGTAATTTAAGTGGTATAATTATCTTTGTTTTTTTAAAAAGAGATGAAAGAAACACGGCAAATTATTGAAAACGCTTGGGATAATAGAGAACTATTAAAAGAAACAACAACTCAAGATGTAATTAGAGAAGTAATTGATTTATTAGACAAAGGAGAATTACGAGTTGCCGAACCAATTGAAGGCGGTTGGCAAGTAAATGAATGGGTGAAAAAAGCAGTAGTACTTTATTTTCCGATTCAAAAAATGAAAACTTTTGAAGTTGGTATTTTCGAATACCATGATAAAATTCCATTGAAAAGAAATTATGCTGAAAGAGGAATTAGAGTGGTGCCACATGCAGTTGCACGTCATGGATCTTATATTTCATCAGGAGTAATATTGATGCCTAGTTATGTAAATATTGGTGCCTATATTGATGAGGGAACAATGATTGATACTTGGGCAACCGTAGGTAGTTGTGCGCAGATTGGAAAGAATGTACATTTAAGTGGAGGGGTTGGAATAGGTGGAGTTTTAGAACCTTTACAAGCAGCACCAGTAATTATAGAAGATAATGTTTTTGTTGGCTCCAGATGTATTGTGGTTGAAGGCGTTAAAGTTGAAAAAGAAGCAGTTCTTGGAGCAAATGTTGTTTTGACTATGAGTACTAAAATTATTGATGTTACTGGTGATGAACCTGTTGTTATGAAAGGAATTGTACCTTCACGCTCCGTAGTAATTCCGGGCTCTTATCCAAAAAAATTCAAAGCTGGTACTTTTAATGTACCTTGTGCATTGATTATTGGAAAAAGAAAAGAAAGTACCAATAAAAAAACATCGTTGAATGACGCACTTCGCGAAAACAATGTAGCAGTTTAATAATTAATTGATCGAAAAATAAATTTGAAAATTACTGCTATAATACCAACCTTTAACGAGGAAATACATATTGAAGAAGCAATAAAATCTGTCAGTTTTGCTGATGAGATTATTGTAATAGATTCATATAGTACAGATAAAACAGTTGAATTAGCCAATAAGTATAATGTGCGTTTAATTCAACGTGTTTTTGACGATTTTTCTACTCAAAAGAACTTTGCAATAGATCGGGCTACTCATGATTGGATTTATTTATTAGATGCAGATGAACGCGTTACAGAAGAGTTGCAAATCGAAATTTTAGAAGCGGTTAAAAAACCTAATGAATTTGTAGGGTTTTATATTTACCGAACTTTTTATTTTATAGGAAGGAAAATCAATTATAGTGGTTGGCAGCGAGATAAAGTAGCACGATTATTTTTAAAAGAGCATTGTAGATATAACGGCAAATTAGTGCATGAAACTATTAAGGCGGATGGAGAATTAGGATTTTTTAAATCTAAATTAGAACATTACTCTTATAGAGGGTTTGATCATTATATTTCAAAACTCAATCAGTATGCGTGGTTGCAGGCAAAGCAATTAAATGATAAAGGTAAAAAAGTTAATTTATATCACGTTTTTGTGAAGCCACCAGCACGTTTTTTTATTCATTATGTTATTCGTTTAGGTTTTTTAGATGGATTTCCAGGGTTTGTAATTGCTGTTACACAGTCTTACGGAGTATTAACGAGATACATAAAACTGTGGTTATTGCGTAGGGATTTAAAGTAAAATACAATGATTGATAACTCAAACTCAGATTTCCCCATTGATGAGGTAATTCTTTAGGTAGACTGGAAAAAAAACAGAGGGTATTGAAGTTAGAACCATTCAATATCAATTGTTTTGATGATAAATAAAAACTAGATTATCTAGTAGGAAAAGTTGAGTATTCTGGTGAAATAATAAGTATTTAAACAAAAATTTGGACAAGAGAGTTGAAAATAAAAATTCAGAATCAAAATATTATCATTGTTATGCTACGGCAAATGAGAGTAGCCTTTATTTAAAAGATATACAAAATCTAAAAAGAATTAAAGATGAATATTCTGGGTATAATAAAGTAATATTATACATTGCTATTAGTGAAGTAAAGAATAGAAATTTTTATGATATGTCCTTTATAGAAATGGTTAAGAAGATGTTTTATAATCACCCCACTATAGAACTCAAGGAAATATATTTTAAAAGTAATATTGGTCGTGATTTCAGTTCATTTCAATCACTATTTAGTAAAGTAAAAAGAAACGCAGATTCAAATGATTTTGTTTTTTTTCAAAACAGAAGTGGATTTGGGCCTTTTAAAAAAGATTGGTACAAGCAATTTGTGCTGCAATTTGAAAAATTTAATTCAATTGCTATCTGTGGTAGTACCATAAATTTTAATGACCACCCTAAAAGGAGTATGAATAATAATTTTCCACATATTCAAACGTTTTCTTTTTTATCAAAAGTGTTTTATATAGATATGTTTAAAGGTGATTTTCCTGGTTCAATGGAAACTGAAAAAAAAGATATAATTTGTAAAGGAGAAATAGGTTTAAGTCAATTCTTTTTAGAAAAAAAATATAAAATAACCTGTATTGAATGGCCAAATGAAGAAATTTCAAGCAATAGTAAACCAGTTAATTTTTTAGACGTAAAAAGAAGAGTAAAAGAAAGTCATTATTTTTATCATAGAGATTATTTTAAAAGAAATTTTGTAGCGAAGTCTGATCAATTAATAATAGGTTTTAACTCTTGGGTTGAGTTTTTGTATCAGAAGTATATAAAAAAGAATAGTTAGTATGTAAGTTTACAAATTTAAAGTATGATGAATAGGATTAATAATCATATGTCACTAATAAAATTAGCGGAATAAGATGATGTTCTGAAATAAATTATATGATAACGGTTTGAATAAAAGAGGATGTTTTTATTAAAATAATAAAAGGCAAAGTAGTTTAACAAAGAATTGTATGTTTCAGCATTATATTATTACTAGGTTTAATTTAAGGAGAACCGATTGGGTTAAAACAAAGAATGATGATAAAGTTTTGTCTGCAGATTGGTTAGAAGAACGCTTTGAATTGTTTGAAAATTTCTGTTTCCCTTCTGTTAATAACCAAACCAACAAAAATTTTAAATGGTTGGTGTTTTTTGATATTAATACACCAGAGGTATATAAGTCAAAAATAGAGGACTATAAGTCTTTAAGTATAAATTTTTTTCCTTTTTTTATTGATGGAATGGATATGTTTTTGCCATCAATTTTACAGAAAATTAAAGAATTAACTACTGCTGAATATGTAATAACTTCTAGATTAGACAATGATGATAGCCTACATAAAAATTATGTAGCAATTGTGCAAAGCGCTTTCGATTCACAAGACTATTTAGCTGTTGATATAATTGATGGTTATGGAATGCAAACAGGTTCAATAATGCGAATTGGAAAAATGAGGCATCTATACAACCCATATATTAGTTTAATCGAAAACACACAATATTGTAAATCTGTTTGGAGTAAAGGGCATACCTATTGGAAGTATGAAAATAGAATAGTTAGGATTAAGAATAAACGATTGTGGTTGACTATAATCCATGAAAAGAATAAATCTAATAAATTTAGAGGTTATGGAGCTGTTAGTTCAACAGTTTTAGAAGATTTTAATATTTCTGTAACTAGAAGAAATGAATTGATTAAATCAATTGAAAAATCTAGTAAATGGCGTGTTCTGAGTTTGAATAATTGGTTTTATAATTACTTTATGGTATTTAGCAAAGAACTAAAAAAACATATAGGGCTGTATAGAATAAAAGTATTCTTCGATAAAAATAAATATGATTAAATAATTTAATAATTAAAATATAAGATTACATGGAAAAGTCAGAAAAGTATTATAATAGATCTAGAAGTAATATGCTTTATTTTATACCAAAAATTTTAGAGGTAGGATGTGGAACTGGAAATTTTTCTGCTCAGTTAACAAAAGAGAATAAAGAAACTTGGGGTGTAGAACTTAGCGAAAAAGCAGCTATTGAAGCTAAGGAAAATTTGTTTAAAGTAATAAATAAGTCTTTGGATGATGCATTGGAAGAGCTTCCTGAAAATTATTTTGATGTAATTATTTTAAATGATATTTTAGAACATTTATTATTTCCTTGGAAGGATTTACAAAATTTAAAATCAAAACTAACAAAAGATGGTGTTGTAGTGTCATCAATTCCAAATGTTAGGTATGTGAAAAATTTATTCAATTTAATTTTTAAAAAAGATTGGAAATATACTGATCAAGGTATTTTAGATTCAACACATTTTAGGTTTTTTACAAAAAAAAGCATTACAGCGTTGTATGAAAATAATGGATATATAATTCAAAAAATGGAAGGTGTTAACCCTACAAAATCTTTTTTGTTTTTCCCGCTAGCAATTTTATTTAATATACTTTTTTTAGGCACTCAATTAGATATATTTTATTTACAATATGCAACTGTTGCAAAGAAAAACGAATAGCGCTGTTTCATCTTTCACAATACTTTATAGGCAATGAAAATAGAAATACAAAAATCTCTAAAGGTATTGAATATTAAAAAAACCATCCTCTACCCAACAGACACCGTTTGGGGAATTGGTTGTGATGCCACCAATAAAAATGCGGTGGATAAAATTTACAAACTCAAACAACGATCCGAAAGTAAAAGTTTAATTATTTTGGTGGATAGTTGGGAGATGTTACAAAAATACGTTGAAGTTATTCCAGAAAAAGTTAGTTGTATTCTCAAAGGTTCATCAAAACCTACTACGGTTATTTATAGCAACCCAAAAGGATTGGCTAAAAATGTAATTGCAAAAGATAATACGATTGCTATTAGAATTGTACAAGATGAATTCTGTAAAAAATTAATTCAACAATTTGGAAAACCGATTGTTTCAACATCGGCAAATATTTCTGGAGAACCCAGTCCGAAATCTTTTGATGAAATTAATCCATTGCTTTTGGATAAAGTAGATTATGTAGTAAATTTGCCACTTCAAAACAATAGAGGTGTTACTTCACAAATCGTAAAAGTTAGCGATACTGGTAAGATCGAGTTTTTAAGAAAATAGGCAATGCAACAAAGTGATTATATAAAGGCAATAACACATCCGATTTTTGATTATATAACAAAAGCTTCAGAAGAATTAACAGTTGATTCTTATGTGATTGGAGGTTTTGTTCGTGACTTTATTTTAAATAGAGGGACTTCTAAAGATATTGATATTGTTGCCGTTGGTAGTGGTATTGAATTGGCTCAAAAAGTGGCAAGTTTATTACCTAACAATCCTAAAGTACAGGTTTTTAAAACCTACGGTACAGCAATGCTTCGTTATAATGATATTGAAATTGAATTTGTTGGCGCAAGAAAGGAATCTTATACAGAAAATAGTAGAAATCCGGTTGTAGAAAATGGAACTTTAGAAGATGATCAAAAACGTAGAGATTTTACCATAAATGCGTTAGCAATCAGTTTAAATAAAACTAGTTTAGGAGAATTGTTGGATCCATTTGATGGGATTTTAGACATGGATAAAAAGTTGATTAAAACACCTTTAAATCCTGACATTACCTATTCTGATGACCCTTTGCGGATGATGCGCGCAATTCGTTTTTCATCGCAATTAGGATTTGTAATTGAGGAAGCATCTTTAAAAGCAATCACTAAAAATTCTGAACGATTAAAAATTATTACAAGAGAGCGTATTGTTGATGAATTGAATAAAATTATTAGTTCTCCAATTCCGTCTGTAGGATTTTTATTATTAGAAAAAACAGGATTATTACAGCAAATATTACCTGAATTAATTGCTTTAAAAGGAGTAGATGAGGTGGAAGGGCAGCGACATAAAGATAATTTTTATCATACTTTAGAAGTTGTTGATAATATAGCGAAAACCACAGATGATTTATGGTTGCGCTGGGCAGCATTATTACATGATATTGGTAAAGCTCCAACTAAAAAATTCGATAAAAAAGTTGGTTGGACATTTCATGCACATGAATTTGTTGGGTCAAAAATGGTGTACAAACTATTTAAAAGATTAAAAATGCCGTTGAATAATAAAATGAAATTTGTTCAAAAAATGGTGTTGTTAAGTTCTCGTCCTATTGTATTGGCAACCGATGTTACTGATGCTGCAGTTAGGCGGTTGGTGTTTGATACAGGTGATGATATAGATTTTTTGATGACTTTGTGTGAGGCTGATATTACTACAAAAAACCCCACTAAATTTAAACGCTATCATCAAAATTTTGAAATGGTACGTCAGAAAATAAAAGAGGTTGAAGAGCGAGATCATATTCGTAACTTTCAACCACCAATTTCTGGTGAGTTAATTATGAAAACTTTTGATTTGAAACCTTGTAGAGAAATTGGACAACTAAAAGATACAATTAAAGAAGCCATATTAGAAGGTGAAATTGCAAATGATTATGATGAAGCATATTCTTTTATGTTGAAAAAAGCAGAGAGTTTAGGATTGCAAAAAAAGTAGCGAATGACAAGTGCCAGTTCTGTCACTCATAAAATTTACTAATACCCTCTAAACCTTTTCTACTTATTTTAGGAACATAAATAGGTTCTTTTGGATAGCCAATTGGCAATAAAAGAAAAGCTCTTTCATTTGCGGGTCTGTTCAGTAACTTTGCTAAAAAATTCATTGGGCTTGGCGTGTGTGTCAAGGTAACCAACCCTGCATTATGAATGGCTGTTATTAGCATTCCTGCGGAAATACCAACAGATTCATTCACATAATAATTGTTGTGTTTTTCTCCGTTTTCATGTTCATACACACGTTTAAAGAGAACTAATATCCACGGTGCATCTTCAATAAACGGCTTGTCGGTATTTGTTCCAAGTGGTCCCAAATCTTTTAACCAACGGTCACTCATTCTTTTTGAATAACTTTCTTTTTCTTCTATTTCTGCGGCTTCTCTAATTTTAGATTTTAATTCATTATTAGAAATGGCACAGAAAGTCCATGGTTGTTTATGTGCGCCAGATGGAGCAGTAGATGCAGATTTTATAATATTTTCAATAACTTCTTTAGGAACGGATTGATTTGAATATTCTCGTACAGACCTTCTAGAATCTAACCAATTAAAGAACTGATCGCTTTTTTGAACCATTTCTTCTGATGAAAATGATTCATGCTGATGTAATACATGTTTAAATCCACTAATTTCTATATAGTTTTTGTCACTCATTTATAAAGATTGCATGTTTACTAATTTGTAGTAATCTCCTTTATTGGCTAATAATTCTTCGTGTTTTCCTTGTTCAACAATTTCGCCTTTACGCATTACTAAAATTAAATCTGCACGTTGAATGGTTGATAATCTATGGGCAATTACCAATGATGTTCTATGTTGCATCATTTTTTCTAACGCTTTTTGAACCAACTGTTCGCTTTCAGTATCTAATGCTGAAGTAGCTTCATCTAAAATCATAATAGGTGGATTTTTTAACACCGCTCGCGCAATTGATAGACGTTGTTTTTGACCACCAGACAATGTATTGCCACTATCACCAATATTTGTTTCGTATTGTTGCGGTAAATCTTTAATAAATTCGTGTGCATTTGCAATTTTACTTGCTTCTAATATTGCTTCATCTGAAGGGTTTTCTACACCTAAAGAAATATTATTTTTTACAGAATCATTAAATAAAATGGAATCTTGAGTTACAATTCCCATTAATTCTCTTAAAGATTTTTTAGTCATATCTTTAATGTCAACTCCATCTATTTTAATAGATCCTTTATTAACATCATAAAAACGAGTAATAAGGTTTGCTAAGGTTGATTTCCCGCTTCCAGATTGTCCAACTAACGCAACTGTTTTTCCTTTTGGAATTGTTAATGAGAAGTTTTTCAATACATAATCATCTTTATATTTAAATGAAATGTTATCAAAAATAATTTCACTATCAAAAGATTTTTTTACAAGTGCATTTGGTTTATCAATAATGGTGTTTTTAGTTTCTAAAACAGATAAAATTCGTTCAGCAGATGCATCACCTCTTTGAATATTGGAGTAAGCAGTTGCGATTGCTTTAATTGGATTTAAAACTGTATAAAATAAAACAATATACCCTAAAAATTCTTTTGGTTGTAAAGGGCTAGTTTCATTTAAAACCAACCTTCCGCCATACCATAAAATAATAATTATTGTTGCTGAGCCTAAAAATTCACTCATTGGTGATGCTAATGATTTTCTGTGTACAACACTTGTCATTAAATCTCTAAATTTTTTGGTAGAATCATTAAATTTCGCTTTAATTCTGTTTTCAGCATTAAAACCTTTGATTACCCTTAACCCAGTTAAAGTTTCTTCAATAAACGATAAAAAATTTCCTGTTTCTTTTTGAGCTTCTAATGAATTTGCTTTTAGTTTTTTACTAATTGAAGAAATTAATAAACCTGAAACAGGAAGTAAAATAAAAACAAATAATGTTAACTCAACGCTCATCATTAACATTAACGATAATGAAATTATTATTGTTAACGGTTCTCTAATAATTGCTTCAATTGAACTTAGAAATGAATTTTCAACTTCTTGTACATCAGCAGTCATTCTTGCAATAACATCACCTTTTCTTTTTTCTGAAAAGTATGCTATTGGCAATCCTACAATTTTGTTATATAAACTATCTCTAAGATCTTTAACAACTCCATTTCTCAAAAAAGCCAAAACATAAGAAGCGAGGTATCTAAATAAGTTTTTAAAGAAAAATAAACCAAACGTTAGTAAACATACAAATAAAAGTGTTTCAATATTGCCTTCAGCTTCAATTTTTTGAGAAATAAAATAATAAAAATAATCTTTCGCATAACTACCAATATTATTAATACTAGTAAATACTGGTTCAGCATATGCTTTGTTTTCTTCACCAAATAAAATTCCAAGGACTGGAATAAAGGCTAAAACAGATAATACATTAAAGATTGCATATAAAATATTAAATAAAATATTTAACCAAGCGTATTTTTTATACGGTTTGGCAAACTGCAATATTTTTCTAAAGTGATTCAATAGATGATGATTTTAATATTTTGTCAGGTCGAGCGCAGTCGAGACCTAATTTAAAACCTCTCGTTCCGATAATTGTCGGAAGCGCTCGAGGAGACAAGTTTTACAATTTCATTTCTTTAATAATTCGCTGAATTTTCGCATCCAATGTTGCTTCAATA
>CAZUFO010000038.1:0-547 GCA_964619615.1 uncultured Lutibacter sp.
GATGCAGCAAACCCAACAAGTACAGAGGGTGTTTTAATTCCAAAAATTGATGTGTTTCCTGCTACAGATCCTGGTGCTTTACAGCATAGTATGCTTGTTTATTTAACAACAACAATTGGTATCAATTTTCCAGGTTTTTATTATTGGAATTACGATACAGTTACTCCTGCAAACTCAACATGGGTTGCAGTAGGTAAAGTAGTTAAAATAGATGATTTGTTTGATGGCATTTCAGATGTAGATGGTTCTTCTATTTTTTTAGGTATTGATGCGGGTGAAACAGATGACCAAACTGACAATAAAAATGTGGGTATTGGGTATAGAGCATTGAGAGTAAATAGTGTAGGAGAAGAAAACACTGCTATTGGTTCAATAGCACTGCAAAAAACAGTATCTGATAGAAATACCGCTATTGGTTGGAGATCCATTTCTAATGTATTACTACCAAATACAGAGAATAGTGGTAATCTGAATACAGCCTATGGAACTCAATCACTGCGATTAAACACTACAGGAAATGAAAATGTTGCCGGAGGCATTTTTGCTT
>CAZUFO010000038.1:557-17781 GCA_964619615.1 uncultured Lutibacter sp.
GAATATTTCTGGAAATTACAACACTGCTTTAGGTACGCATACAATGCGCTATTTTACAACAGGAAATGAAAATGCTGCTTTAGGATTTCATGCTATAAAAGGAGGATTCAGTTCAATTACTCCTCCACCATCATCTGGTGATCTTAATGTAGGTGTTGGATCTTATACTCTTAAAAGAATTAAACCAGGAATCAGAAATACAAGTATTGGAGGGTATGCAGGTAACGATATTGAATCAGGAAATTACAATGTTGCTATAGGTTATCAATCTTTAGATTCCTTAACAACCGGTGTTAGTAATGTAGCAATTGGTAGTTTTACTGGTGCAAATTCTAGTATTACTAATTATAATAATAATGTTTACATAGGTCATGAATCAGGTCAAGGCATAGGGTCTTCTAGTAATATTTTTATTGGCTTCAGATCTGGTAAGAGTGATACTGGTGCTAATAATCGTTTGTTTATAGCAAACTCGAATGCAGATGAAGACGCAGCATTAATTTATGGTGAATTTGACACAAATTTAGTACGTGTTAATGGAGATTTTGAAACAGACGGATTAAAAGTAGGTGATACAAATGGTGCTCTTATTAAGCAAATTATTAAAACAGCACTACCATATAACATTCCAGTGATGGCCTTTAAAACAGGCTTAAGTGTAGATTTTGCAGTTACAGGAGTAAATGTAAGTACAGCAAATGCAGCAACAGTTCATGTATCTCCAAGTGGAAATTTACCAAATGGATTACTTATTGCATGGGCAAGAGTACAAGCTGATGGTAATGTAAGAGTTCGTTTTTACAATGCTAGAACGTCTGGTACAGTTAACCCTGGACCAAGAGATTTTAATATTACTGTAATTGAACAGTAATAAATTAGTAGTTGCTTTGAAAAAGATAATGTACAGTTTAAATAGATTAACGTGAAAAAAATACTTTGTTTTATTTTAGTTGTATTGAGTAGTGTGTTTGGATATAGTCAAAACAGTATTGAACAAATAAACGCTGTTAAAATTGTTTATAAAACCTTAGATACTGTTTCTTTAAATTTACATGTCTTTTATCCAGAAGGCCATAAAAAAACAGATAAAACTCCGGTAATAATATTTTTTCACGGTGGTGGATGGGCAGGTGGTAGTTATAAAAAGTTTTTAACAGAAGCCAATTATTTTGCCAATAGAGGTATTGTTGCAATTACTGCAGAATATAGAATAAGAAACAAACACAATACTACTCCTTTTGAAGCGGTTAATGATGCAAAGTCTGCAATACGTTATTTACGATTACATGCAGCTGAGCTTGGTATTGATAAAAATAAAGTAATAGCTGGCGGTAGTTCTGCTGGTGGTCATTTGGCAGCTGCTACAGGAAATATTATTGGTTTAGAAGAAAAAGGAGAAGATCTAACGATAAGTTCAAAACCAAATGCATTGGTATTATTATTTCCAGTAATTGATAATAGTGAAGAAGGTTTTGGTTATAAAAGATTTAAAGAACGTTATAAAGAAATTTCACCCATGCATAATATAAGTATAGGAGCTCCTCCTACTATTATATTTTCGGGAACAAAAGACAAACTAATTTCCGTTAAAACAATAGAGAAATACAAACAAAAGATGGAAGCGGTTGGCAGTAGATGTGATTTGTTTTTGTATGAAAATGGGGAACATGGTTTGTATGGTAAAAATGAAGAAGGGCTTAGTTATAAAGAAGATGTTATTTATAAAACGGATGCGTTTTTAGTTTCCTTAAATTATTTAAAAGGCGAACCAATGAACCTAAAAGTAAAGTAATGCAGCAGTTAATATATATCATTATTATTATAAATTTTCTCTTTATTCCAACTATGGTTTCGGAGCAAGAAAATATTTTAAAAGGAAAAGCATTTACAATTAATTTAGGAGATGCCAATGTTATTGATATGGTATGGGTGCCAAAAGGATCCTTTAAAATGGGAAGTCCAGAAAATGCTCTTACAAAACACAATGATGAGTTATTGCATGAAGTAAAGATAACACAAGGATTTTGGTTAAGTAAATATGAAATAACCCAAAAACAATGGACTTGGTTTATGAAATCGACCCTGCAAGAGCAACATAAAAAGCAATACAAAGAATGGAAAATAAGAGGTATTGGAGATTCTTTACCGATGTATTTTATTTCTTGGGATGATTGCATAAAATTTTGTAATAAATTAAATGCAAAAGAAAAAAGCAAACTGCCCAAAGGATATGAGTTTAGTTTACCCACAGAAGCACAATGGGAGTATGCTTGTAAAAAATTCTCTATTAAAAATGAGCCTTTAGATGCTGTGGGTTGGTATAAAGGTAATAGCGAGCAACAAGTACATGCAGTTGGAAAAAAACAACCAAATCGATTGGGGATTTATGACTTAAGAGGCAACCTTTCTGAATGGTGTTTTGATTGGTATGACACCTATAATGACCATAAAGAAATAGATCCAAAAGGCCCTACTAATGGTACACTAAAAGTAGTAAGAGGTGGTAGTTGGTTTGGAGCTGCAATAAACGCAAATCCTACAACAAGATTTAAAGATCCGCCACAAAATGGTTATAGTTCAATTGGTTTAAGATTGGCACTGAGACCCATTGAATAATTTACAAATAGAATAAAAATATCAATATATTTAATACGAGATATTATGAAATTTAAACATCCATATTTTTTAGCCATTTGCTTTCTAAGCACAATAACGCTTTTGGGGCAAAAGAAGAAAATGAATGATGGTGTTGATGCTGAAGTATCCGTTATAGGTAAAAAATCATCTTCATTAATCGACGAAACAGGAGGGTTTAGTGATCGAGGAATTATAACTTATAACGCTCCTAATGATCTAAAAGATGGATTAAAAGTTGTAGATGCCTCCAAAGCAAATGTAAATTTAGAATTAATTATGCAATCTGTAAATGAGATTGAAAAAGACAATCAAGTTTATAAATCAAAAATTGATAGTGGTGTAAGCAAAAATACACTTCGAAAAAAAGGAGCTGTTGATAGTTTTTTATTGTATAAAGATGGGGCATTAATTATTGAAGAATATTTTGCGTATGCTACGCAAGATAAACCACATTATCAAATGTCTATTACAAAAAGTATTACTTCCTATGCAGTTGGTATTGCAATAGATCAGAAAAAAATCGGAAGTGAAGAAGACCTTATCTTAAAATATTTTCCAGAGATTAAACCGTCAAAATTATCAGAAAACACAAAGCAAATTAAGATAAAAGATATTATGTCTATGCAGTCTGGATTACAAGTGAAAAAAGGAATGGTTGATGAAAAAAAAGACAATGTAACAGAACAAATTCTCACAAAATCTAACACATTAGTACCAGGTACAAAATACAAATACCAAGGAATCAATCCAAACATGATGGTTGATGTATTAAAGAGAACTACTGACTATGATATGGATGATTATGTAGACAGATACTTGTTTGGGCCTATGGGAATTACCGATTACTCCTTTGGAAAATCAGCCAACGGAATGACAAAGGCTGCTGCTGGTATGAAATTGCGATCAAGAGATATGCTAAAGGTTGGAGTGTTGTGTCTTAACAAAGGAGAGTTTAATGGAAAGCGAATTATTAGTCAATCATGGGTTGATAAAGCAAATGACAACTATGCTGATAATGGAAAGAATAAATATGGCTTTTTTTGGTGGACTCACTATGTTACTTATAAAGGAGAGACCTACGAAATAAATTCTTGCAGAGGTGCAGGTGGACAATTTATATTTAGTATTCCTGCTTTAAACTCAGTTGCTGTTTTTACCAGTTATGGCTCAAGAAAACCATTTGAAATTTTGCAGAATGTTGTAATTCCCGCACTTGTAAATTAAGATTACACAGATTACTTATAACATAAAAAATGTACCCCTGAAAAAAATAATATTAATTCTTTTTATAAGTTTAATTTCTAATATGTCTGTTGCACAATTAACTGTAAAAGGCACTTCATATATCTATTCAGATGATATAGTTGTTTTTGTAGAAGATGATGTAAAATTAGACTCAACAGATGATTATTTTTATTTACGTAATGGTGCACAGTTAATTCAAGGTACAGGCGCAACGGGTAATTCTGGCGTAGGTAAGTTAAGTGTTTATCAAACAGGACTGTAAATAATTTTGCTTATAATTATTAGGAATCTCCCGTTGGTAATACAGATTCAGATACGAGCCTCAACAGAACTTTTAGGGCAGGAGCAACAGGTGGTAATGATGGCGTAATGTATTACAATGTTCCATCAACAGATAACATTACAAGTTTACCAGCTTCATATGTGCAAGCGCCAAGTTATGATGGTACACCTAATTTAACCATTGCAGATTATTGGTTGTGGACTTTTAATTCTGGAACTGAATATAGCGAGTGGAATCCTTTGAGAAGTACAGGAGAGGCAGCAGCAGCAGGCTATCGTTATACCATGAAAGGTGTCACTGGAGGAAATCAAAAATATGACTTTAGAGGAAAACCAAATACAGGTGATATTACGGTTAATGTTGTAACTGGTAAAAACACTTTAGTTGGTAACCCATACCCCTCAGCTATTTATGCAAATGATTTTATTTTCTAGTTAAAGGTTAAAACCCTGCAATTTCATTGCAGTTACTTTAGTTTCTATAAATGTTTTAGTCTCATTGGTCATTAATACTATGACTTTTCCATGATCAGTGATTTGATATCATAATCTTTTAAAGCAATTTTATTGCTATTTTAAAACTATGGACTTCCAGTCCATAGTCGTTTATTTATAAAAAAAGAAAAGAAAAACCAAAGATAAGCACTAGCGTGCTTGGCGTTCTCTGCTTTCTCTTTTCTTTTTTTATCGGTTTTTTCGTTTCTCTTTTGAAAAATATAAGCCCATGTTTTAGCAATTGTTTTTTATAAATGAAATCTTTTTTTCAATTGTTTAAAAAGATATTTCAACAAAACAGAAACGAAGAAACTAACTGATGCGCCAATAACAGCAAGAAACGAAGTTGTTAATACATCTGCAGTACCAATATTCATTATTGATAAAAAAAATGTGCATCCAACAATTCCTGCGATGAGGTTCACATCATTGATTTGGTGATTCATCGATTTCTTTTTTTGGAGCAGTATCTGAAACAACTGCTTGACTCACTGTAGTAACCACAGCACCAACAACAGCCAAATATCCGCCAATGGTAAGTACAAGTGCTGGAAGTGCAATTGGAGCAGTTAAAATAATTCCTCCAATGGAGGCTAATGTAATTCCAATATTTCTCAATAGTTTGAAAAACTTTGGAGTTGGTTTCTTATAACGTTCTACTATATTCATGATTTGAAGATTTAATAATTAAAAAAATACGTTCTTTAGATACAATGGTTTGCTCAATAAGAAAACGCAACTTACCAAGAGTCTTTTTTGAGTACAATCCTCTACCAATTCCGCTGAGGTAATTAACTGGAGCAATACAGCCTCTCAATTCACGCTTTGCATTATTAGCAGGATGAATTAAGATCAAACTTCTGTTTTCAACACCTATTAAAATAAAATGAGTTCCAAACTTTTCGGAAGCCCTTAAAATCAATTCATAGTTCCCTTCTGGAATACAAGAAATGCTTCGTTGATTATCTTTCCAGGGCAATTCTATGGTATGGCAAATGAATCTCTCAGATGAAAAGAGAGTACCATTGGCACCCTCTTTAAAATAACTTCTTTCAAGGATGAACTCCATTTTTATGGAGTATCAATAGCAACAACTGATAAGGCATTATATGCACCGTTTTTCAACGGATACATTTGACCATTTACTTCTTGATAAAACTCAATACCGATTACCTGAAGCATTACAACTGTTGAATTTGCAGTTAGATTACCGGTCAAAGTTAATGCAACAACATTTGCACTATCCCAAGGTAAGACAGCAGAAGACTCACTATCAAAAACAAAGGTTTCAGCATCAAAATCAATTTCTGCACCACCTACTGAAATTTTAAAGTGCGTAGTTCCTCCAGGAGCAACAATACTTGTTGTTGGTACAAAAGCATCAATATCACCTGTTACCGTTCCCGCAACACGGTCAATTGTAGCCGTATAAGGTGTAAACAACAAAGACGCTAATTTCCCATTGATATTGAATTCAAAATTCTGAAGCAAATTTAAATCACCATCTGTAATAGTTCTCAAACCTCTTTCATTGGTCGCGTCAGCCTTAACCACTGCTAATAAATCTTTTGTAAGCCTACTTGCTACACGTTTGTCTGAAGCGGTTTGTAATAACAGCCGCAAAGCAGTTCTCAATAATTTACCGCCTTTACCCGCTCTTCCAAATTCAGCACCGTTTTCACGCGTTCTTTGAAAGGCAGGATCATTTGCTATTCTGTTTTTGTCAACACCACCTTTGGTACGTGCTAAATGACCATCTCTGGTTTTGTAAAAAGAAATATCTCCGATAGTTCCTTTCAATTTAATAATCCCGACTTGTCTTGCCATAATAATTTTATTTTTAAATTAATAGCACAAATCAAGACAGATAAATTCATATAAAAAATTATTCCTGTCCGCTACAAAACAAATAGTCCTATTTGTCCGATACTTCCACAAGTAAGATTATTATATTTGTTGAATAAGCAATTATAAATCATAGTTCAAGCATAGATATAGTATAATGCGTATTAAACGAGTTTGTATATACCCAAAGGATATTCAACTCATTACTGGAAAAACAGAGCGTCAAGGGCGTAGAATCCTTCAAGCAATTAGAGAGAATCTACATAAAGAACCTCATCAATTTGTTACTATACAAGAGTTCTCTGAATATTCAGGCATTGAAGTTGAGGTAATTAATCAATATATTAATTAGTTCAGTAATTGCTTTTACACCTCATAAAATTTGTGTAAATTTATGTTGTATTGTTTGTATAAGGTTTATATATTTGCACCGCTTTTATTAGTAGCAATACAAAGCGAAAGTTCTTATCAATAAAGTTACTTATTCGGTTACCAAGAAATTTGTAATTCTGTAACGTATTGATTATTAAAGATATTCGGGTAGTAGTTATAATCCTGCCACCCCGACAAAATTGTATTGAAATACTAAATAAATCTTTTGATTTGTTTAATGGTGGCATAGCTCAGCTGGATAGAGCACCTGCCTTCTAAGCAGGCGGTCCTAGGTTCGAATCCTAGTGCCATCACAAATAAACCTCAATATTTATGTTGAGGTTTATTTGTTTTAAGTCACAACAAAATTATTTTTTCTTCAACAATTCATTTTGCTCTTGCAATAGCTCGGTTAGTTGAGTAAGTAATTCAATATCTTTAGGTGTAGCTACAGTTTTATCTTTTGTGTCTTGCGCTTTGTTTTTTAATTTATTCATGAATTTAACGATGATAAAAATGGTTAATCCGATGATTAAAAAATCAAGTAAAGCTTCGCCTAAAGCGCCATAACCAATTGCGACTTCTTCTATTAGTGTTTTTCCGTTAGTGTCGATTACAGTATCTCTGAGAATTATTCGTTTGTCTTGAAGACTTATTCCGTTTGATAATAACGATAGCGGAGGGAGCATTATCTTTTTGACTAATACATTAACAACTTTATTAAAGGAAGCACCAATAATAATTCCAATCGCCATATCAATCATATTTCCTTTTACAGCAAACTCTTTAAATTCGTTTAATAATTTCATAATATTTAGTTGTTCCTTATAAACCTAGTTCGTAAAAACTAATTTTTGTTTAAAGAGTTAAATTACTTACTATATAAAGTTGAGGTGTTGTTTCTTGAAAACCCAATCAATTGTATGCCAAATTCTTTAGCGAAATCTATGGCTAAAGAAGAGCAACCTGATACCGCAATAATGGTTTTAATTTTCCCAATAAATGCTTTGGTAACAACTTCATAAGAAACCCTACCACTAACTAATAGAAATTGCGATTCATTCAATCTCTTTAAGTTTAATAAGTCCCCGATTACTTTATCAACTGCATTATGCCTTCCAATATCTTCCTTTATGGATAGTAATTTATGGTTTAAATCAAATATTGCCGCAGCATGCGAAGCGCCTGTTAATTTAAATGAAGATTGTTTTTCCTTCATAACTTCAAACATTTTTGAAATTTCGTCACTATTTATTTCTGTTGAGTTATTTAGTTTAATACCATCAACTTTTAAAGAGTCTAATGTTTGTTTACCACAGATTCCACATGAAGAAACAGATAATAGGGTACGCTTATTCATGTAGCCTTTCCCTAATAACTCTTTGGTGATATTTACATTTACAATGGTAAAATTGTTTTTAGTATTTTCAATAAGTTCGACATCGAAATTTTGTTCACCTTTATAAATATCTTCAGCGTACAATAAGCCACGAATTAGGTACTCATCATCGCCAGGTGTACGCATAACAACCGTATAAGGGTTATTGTTAATGTTTATTTGCAAAGGCGCTTCAACAACAATGGTATCGATAATTTGTTTTTCATTATCTGAAGTTACTTTAATTGCTTCGTATTTAGAGGTTTGCATGTTTTATATTTTTTCAAAATCAACCGCAACAACTTTGTATTCTGGCGTCATTGTTTCTTCATCGCCAACGCTTCCAGTAATAATATTTATAAATACTTCTGGTTGATGAAAAGTAGTTCTTAAAATTCCTTTTTTTACTTTTTTCGAATATTTAATTGGAATCTCAACACTTCCTCTATCAGAAAATATACGGACAATCTCGTTATCAGAAACCCCTTTTCTCAAAGCATCTTTAGGATGTACTTCTAAAACGTCTTTACTTAATAGGGTTTGATTGTCGGTTCTTCTGGTCATTGTTCCAGAATTGTAATGTTCTAATTCTCTACCTGTTGTTAAAATAAAAGGATATTTTCTCCCATGCGAAACTATTTCAGGCGATTCTTCAAAATCAAAATTATGAAACGTTCCAATTCCTTTTTTGAATTGACCATTAACATGTAACATTTTGGTATCGGTTCCATCTTCTTTAATTGGCCATTGCAAACCGTTTTCTCCAAGTCTATCCCAAGATAATCCTTTCATAAACGGAATAACATCTGCAATCTCTTCAATTATTTTCGCAGCATCATAGGTTAAACCAGTTGGTTGTTTATAACCCAATCTATCCATAATATCAATAATAATTTGCCCATCTGGTTTTGTGTTTCCAATGGGTTCAATTACTTTATTAACACGTTGTACGCGTCTTTCACCATTTGTAAAGGTTCCATTTTTTTCGAAATATGAAGAAGCTGGTAGTATTACATCCGCCATATCTGTAGTTGCAGTCATAAATAATTCTTGAACTACAATCAATTCTAATTTTTCAAATGCTTTGATGCTATGATTGGTGTTTGGGTCAGTCATTATGGTATCTTCACCCATAATATAAAGTGCTTTTATTTTCCCTTCTAACGCTGCATCAAGCATTTGTGGAATTTTTAAACCTTCTCTTTCTGGCATTTTCTCAACGCCATATTTTTCAGCGTAATACTTTTGAACTTCTGGTTTGTTAATATCCATATAACCAGCACCTTGGTGTGGTTGAACTCCCATATCTGCTGCTCCTTGTACATTATTTTGACCACGCAAAGGATTTAAGCCAGCACCATTTTTTCCAATGTTACCGGTCATCATTGCTAAATTTGAAAGTAACATAACCGTTTTACTTCCTTGGTAATGCTCAGTAACACCTAACCCATGAAATTCCATTGCTCTATCTGCAGATGCATACGCAATTGCTGCTCCTTTTACTTTCTCTTTTGAAACACCTGTAAGTTGTTCTAATTCTGATAGGTTTAAATTGGCGACATGATTTTTAAATTCCTCATATTTTTCCGTATAAGAATCAATAAAATGTTGATTCACCAAATTTTCATTAATAATATAGTAGGAAATCATGTTTAAGACTGCAACATTGGTTCCTGGTCTAATTTGAAGGAAATGCGTTGCTAAATCCGCTAAAACCGTTCTAACAGGGTCAACAACTATTGAAGTGATACCTTTCATAAACGCCTGCTTAATTTTTGCTCCTGTTACCGGATGCCCTTTAACGGGGTTTGCGCCAAATAGGAAAATGGCATCTGTATGTTTTAAATCCTCGATAGAGTTTGTTGCTGCGCCTGTACCGAATGATTTCTGCATTCCCCAAGCGGTAGGAGCATGGCAAACACGAGCACAGCCATCAATATTATTGGTTCCGACAGCCACACGAATCATTTTTTGCATTAAATAATTCTCTTCATTTGTTGCTCTTGAGGAGGAAATACCACCAATACTATCAGCGCCATATTTGTTTTTGATTTCAATCATTTTTGAAGTGATGAAATTATACGCTTCATCCCAAGTTGCTATTTCAAACTTCCCGTTCTTTTTAATCATTGGTTCTCGCAACCTATCTGGATGATCGTAAAACTGAAACGCAAAACGACCTTTTAAGCAAGTGTGACCTTCATTAACTTCTGCAGTTTCAGGTGCTTGAATTCCTCTTATTTCCCCATCAATTACCGAAACATCTAATTGACAACCAACACCACAATAGGTGCAAGTTGTTCGTACTGTTTTATCAGGAATTAATGTTTTGGTTTCAAATTTATCGGTTAAGGCTTCAGTCGGGCAGGTTTGTACACAAGCGCCGCATGAAACACATGCTGATTCATCAAAAGACTCATCAAAACCTTTAATAATATTAGTTGCAAATCCACGACCAGACATTCCTAAAATCATTTCACCCTGTATTTCTTCACAGGCTCTAACACATCTATAGCAATTTATACATTGCGATAAGTCTGATTTTATATAGGGATGTGCTCTGTCTGGTTCTATATCTAAGTGATTTTCTCCTTCTGGGTATCTAACATTCGGAATTCCAATTTGAGCAATGGTTTCTTGAAACGGGGTTGCTTTTTTATCTTTTGGCGGAAATACCTTGTCAGATGGATAATCAGATAATATTAATTCTACAATATTTTTACGAAGGCGTTTCATTTTATCGGTATTGTGATAAATATAAATTCCTTCTGAAATTGGAGTATGGCATGAAGCAACAGTTCTAGTTGCACCATCTTTATCACGACTAATTTCTACCGAACAAACTCTACAAGATCCAAAATTTTCTAATCGATCGTCTTGACACATTGTTGGTATTGCATCTTTATTAGATTCAATTCGTCTAACAAACTCTAAAATTGTTTCTTTTTCTAAGAAATTGTGGGCGATATTATTTATATATGCTTTCATAATTTTTTCTTAACCGCGAAGGTCGCAAAGAATTGCGCAAGGCTCGCAATGGTTTTTATAAGTTATTTACAACCCTTTTTATTCCCTTTTTAATTAAAGAAACATTAAAATTAATTAACATTCCTAGTTTGCAATCGGATAACTTTAAATACGTTAATAATTGAGCAAAGTGAACATCATTTAATGATTCTACTGCTTTTAATTCTATAATTACTTTATTTTCAACGATGATGTCGATTCTATAACCAATATCTAGTTTTACCTCTTCATAAATTAGCGGAAGCGTTTTTTGTTTTTCAACAAATACTCCTGTTTTTTTTAATTCATAAAATAAGCATTCCTCATAAGAGCTTTCTAATAATCCTGGACCTAATGCTTTATGCACTTTTAAAGCGCAGTCAAATATAATTTTAGATATTTCGTTTTCTGTCATATACTTTACTTTTCGTCCGTTGCGCTTAACTCCTCAAGAGTCTCTTTATTTATTTTACTTAGTGCTCATTGCGAATAATTCCTAGCGAACTTTGCGTTTAAGTCTTGAAATACACACTCAATTCATCTTCAAAATACATTAATGCGTTTTTTACACGCAATTGATTTCCACCACCTAATGCGCATAAAGATCCAATTTCTAAGGTTTCTAGTAAATCATCAAACAATTGTCGGTCTATTTTATAAGTTGAATTTTGCGCTTTTTGTAGCATTTCCATTCCTCGATGTGATCCAATTCTACACGGATAACATTTTCCGCAAGATTCATCCGCAGTAAACTCCATTAAATGTTCTAAAAATTTAATCATAGGAAAATCAATAGGAATTGACACAAAACTTGCATGACCTAACAAAAACCCATTACTATTTAACGATTCAAAATCCAACGTTAAATCTGCTATTCTATGCATTGGAACAATTCCGCCTAATGGTCCACCAATTTGTAATGCTTTTATTTCTGATTTGAATCCTTTTCCGAAATCATCAAAAACGGTTTGTAATGGTGTGCCCATTTCAATTTCATACATTCCAGGTTTGTTAAAGAAACTATCTAAAGAAACTAGTTTTGTGCCAGTAGATTTTTCAGTTCCTAAATCAGCATATGCTTTTCCACCGTTATCTAAAATCCAATGTATATTGGCAAACGTTTCTACATTACTTAAAACGGTTGGTTTTCCGTACAAACCATATTGCGCCGGAAATGGAGGTCGAACTCTAACTTCTGGTCTAAGTCCTTCAATAGAATTTAGCAATGCTGTTTCTTCGCCACAAATGTAAGAACCCTGACCACGTATAATTTTAAATTTAAACCCGCTACAAAGTTTCAAAGATTCTAATTCTTCAATAGCATTATGGATAATTCTGATTGAATCAGGGTATTCTCCTCTAATGTAAAGCACACCTGTATCTGCGCCAACAATCAATCCAGACATATACATGCCGAATAACACTTTATGTGGTTGTTGCTCCATTAAATACATATCAGAATAGGCTCCAGGATCGCCTTCATCTGCATTACAAACTATATATTTTTGTTGGTTGTCTTCCTTAACTACAGCATCTAACTTAAACCAAAAAGGAAACCCTGCGCCACCGCGACCTCTTAAGTTTGAGGTTTTTAATTCTTCAATAGCATCTTTTTGCTTGGATGAATATTTATTTGCTAAAGCATAAAACGTTTCAATATTCTCAATTTCTGATGTTAAAACAGGGGTGGTGTTGCAATCAACATTATAGGTATTTAAACATTTCGGATTTGCTTTTTCTGATAGTATGCTTTCTACGTCTTCTTCGGAATGTGCAGAATATGTTTTGTTATTATACATAAATGCATTGTTACTATGGCAATGCCCAACACAGGCAGCATGGCCTATTTCTTCCTCACTAAAATGATTTTTTAAATGCTTATTTAGATCAGATTGCGAATTGGCAACCATGCAAGCGGTTCCGTTACAAACATAAATTTTTTTATTCCTATTTTCTTCACGTGTAAAATCGTAAAAAGAAGCGGTGCCGTATATTACAGAATCATCAATTAAAAAACGTTTTGCAATTTCTTTAAATTCATTTTCAGATGCGTTTTTATTTGCTAAATCTGATATCGATTCAAAGAGATTGTTGTCTAATCCTTTTCTTGATGAAAGAGATCTGATATTTTTATTTGCCATAGGTATTAAAATAATGGTAAAATTGCTTAAACCTTTTCACAAATTAAAACAATATTTCTACTAATACAATCGATTGTACAAAATAAATATTGGTTTCCACCATCTTTTAATCCGGTTTTCTTTCTGATTTGTTCTACCGATTGAGGAAAATTACGCGTTGTAATGTTTGCTTTCCCATTTAGAATTAATTTTTTTAATTGTTTTTTATCGAAAGATGTAATATGTTTTATTTCGAACCTTCTTCCAGGGAAATCAATTAATTTATCTGAGGTATATAAATGTGAGTGTTGTTGTAATTTAGAAATATTAAATTGATTTGAAACTTCATGGAACCCTCCTGATTTTAGGATGGCCGCATTTGGTTCATATACATATTTTAATGGTAAACAGTAACTTGAAGTTTTATTTGTATATAATTTAAAATCAAATAGTTGAATATTTTTTTGATTAACATTTATGGTTTTAATATTAATGTTCTTCGTATAATTTTTTTCTAAAATAAAAAGCAACTCTTTTACTTCGTTTTTCACTGCAATAACATGAACTTCTTTTACAAAATCTAATTCATTTATGGCGCTTTTAATATCAAGAATCGGTGAGACTTTTATCAAAATATTATCTGAATAGTTAAAAAGCGTTTTTAAATTTTCTGGTACATTTGGTAGGCAGTCTTTTAATAAAAACACTTTTTCTTTTACATCATTCCTTCTTGACGGGTCGATATAAATCCAATCAAAATTTTGGTTGTTGTTTTGTAAATAGTTAATACCATCATCACAAATAGTTTCGATATTTGTAATTTCGAATTGTTTTAAATTATGATTGACTATTTGTGAAAGTTTACTGTTAATTTCACAATGAGTTACTTGTTTAAACTTTTTTGAAAACGAAACACAATCAACTCCAAAACCACCGGTTAAGTCAATTAAGGAGTTTCCATTTATTAGTGATGCTTTATAATTAGCCGTAATTTCTGAAGATGTCTGCTCAATATTTAGTTTGTTGGGATAATAAATGGCTTTGGTATTAAACCAATTAGGAAGTTTTTGTTGACATTTTTTATTAGCAACAATTTGTTCCACAATTTCTTGGGTTGAAACATTGTTAAAACTAGTTCCTTTGAATAATAGTTTAGAAATATCAGTATTTAGATTGTCTGAAATGAATTTTTGAATGCTTGTATGTAATATGTTTTGGTTCAATAGAGTCTTTACTAATGTTACTTCTCATTCCTGTGAAGGCAGGAGCCATTTAAAGCTTAGTTTAGATTCCTGCTATTACAGGAATAACAACAAGACTTATTTTATAAATTCTTAGTCAGCGATTGTACAATTTTATTATCAGAAAGAAACTCTTTTAAAATCACTTTAATTACGGTGTACATGGGTACTGCGAGCACCATACCAATCACCCCAAATAGTAAACCACCAATAATAATAATTAAGAAAATTTCTAGCGGATGCGATTTTACACTTTTAGAAAAAATGATTGGTTGGCTAAAGAAATTATCGACCAATTGAGCAACCACATAACCGATGAATACATAAAAAGTAGTCGGTAATATTACTGATCTAAAATCATGACCAAGATTACTTGTCATTGTTAAAAACAACATTAATGCACCACCAATTAATGGACCGATGTATGGTATTAAGTTTAATAAAGCACATAAAAATGCAATTACAATTCCGTTTTTAATGCCAAAAATGGTCATAACAATTGAATATATTACAAACAGAATTGCTATTTGAAATACCAATCCAATAAAATATCTTGACAATAAATCTTTAATAGTGTTAATAGATTTTTCAACCCTTTTTTCATTTTTACTAGGAACTAATACTAGTATTGTATTGTGTAAAATATGACTGTCCTTCATTAAAAAGAAGGCAATAAAAAGCACCGAAAAAAGCCCAATACTCATAGAGCCAACAGCACCAATAATAGAGTTTAAAAGCAATGGAATTTCTTTAAATTTAGAGAGTAGATCTAAATTTTTAAATTCAGATGCAATGTCTATATTTCGTACAAATAAATAATCATTTAAATGTGAAGTAACACTTCCGATATTATTTTTTAATTCATTAAAGTTCAGTAAAGAAAGATTTTCACCTTGCTGTGTAATTAAAGGAATAAACATTCTGATTAAACCGAGTAATAAGCCCATAAAAAAGAACATAGTTATAACAACCGCTAGTAAATTTGGTAGTTTTAATTTGGACTTTAAAAACTTTATTATGGGTCTAGAAATTAGTGATAGTATTGCTGCAATAATAAAGTAGATAATTGCGGCTTGAATTTTCCATAAAAAAAATAGTAAAAGTAAAATTCCGACTAACGCTCCAATTGCTTGTAATATCCCTTGAGAAATAGTTTTTGAGTTCATACGGTAAATATAGTTTTTTATAATTCAGTTATTTTATGATTTGTATAATTGATTAAATCTTCAAAAAATAATTTAAAATCATTTTCGAATGTGTCATCATGTTCTTTCAAGTCTTGAATTGCTAAATGCATGTGTGATTTTAGTTTCGTTCGCCTATTCATACCTTCTAAAACTTGTGCCATCCCATCCATAAATTGATAATTATACAACCAATCATATTTTTCTAAATAGGGTAGCATTTGTTGTGTTTTCTCTGGTAATAGTTCATAATTAGCATGTAATAATTGATAAAAACTAGTTGCATAAATAGCTAATGGAATTGCTGAATATTCATCCCAATTCTTTGCTAAATAATGATCGTAGAATAAATCTATGATAACGCCGTCATAATGTCCGTAGCGTTCATGTAGCCGTCTTTTACTTTCTCTAACAATTGGGTGTTGGTCTGTAAAAGTATCTATGTGGCGATGAATTATAATACCTTTTTGAATCCCTTCTGGGAAGTTTTTGTATTTATTACCTCTAATTGCATCGGCAATAAAATTGCCAATCATTAGTTCTTTATTATTTTGCGATAAGTATAAATGTGCCAAAAAATTCATAAAACTAAAATACTAAAAAAAAAACCACAACATTTGTGGTGGTTTTGTCTATAAATATATTATCTTATTTTACTGATTCAACATTACCGGCATTACCAACATGGTAACTTGCTCACCTTCTTCAACACCATCAATAGGCGTTAAGATTCCTGCTCTGTTTGGTAAAGACATTTCAATTAAAATATTAGTAGAATCTAAATTGTTTAACATTTCTGTTAAAAATCGAGAATTAAAGCCAATTTGCATATCATCTCCTTGGTATTCACAGTTTAAACGTTCGTCTGCTTTATTTGAATAATCAATATCTTCTGCAGAAATATTTAATTCTGTTCCTGCCATTTTAAGCCTTATTTGATGTGTAGTTTTACTTGAAAAGATAGAAACTCTTCGGGCAGAATTTAAAAATGATGCTCTGTCAACCGTTAACTTATTAGGGTTTTCCTTTGGAATTACCGCTTCGTAATTTGGGTATTTCCCATCAATCAATCTACATTCAAGTACAATGCTATCAAAACTAAATTTCGCATTAGAATCGTTATAAGAAATAGTAACTTCTGTATCTGAACTGCCTAAAATTCCTTTTAAAATATTCAACGGTTTTTTTGGCATAATAAATTCAGCCACTTCATCAGCCACAACATCTGTTCTTGTATATTTTACTAGTTTATGAGCGTCGGTTGCAACAAAAGTTAAGCTTTCTGGACTGAACTGAAAAAACACACCACTCATTACAGGTCTTAAATCATCATTACCAGCAGCAAAAATTGTTTTAGAAATAGCGGTTGCTAATATTGCTCCGTTTATAACAGTTGTACTTGGTGATGCCAATTCAACA
>CAZUFO010000039.1:0-17585 GCA_964619615.1 uncultured Lutibacter sp.
CTTCATACAAATGGCTCATTTCGAGTTGCTCTGCGTGTGTTCTAAATCGTAGTTCATCAATAAGGCTTACAACTTCTCGTAGGTTGTAACCGCTTTGTATTCGGTTTTTGAGTTCGCTAAATATTTCACCAATTTTGTATTCTATGGTATTGGCACTTACTGCGTCTTGCTTAAATTTTTTGAGGTATGGAAACAGTTCGTTATTTACAAAGTCTAATAAATCGTCTCCTGTGAGTGCATTGTGGTCTAATTTTCCGTCCTCCAATTTTGGTGCAGCCCATTTTGTCCATTGAAATTGTGGTTCAATTATTTTGGTATATTCTTTTCCTGATAAAAGTGCGGCAGTTTCTTTGTCTTTTTCTAAATCGTCTAAGTATTTTAAAAACAAGACCCAAGAGGTTTGTTCTACATAATCTAATTCGCTCCCACAACCTGCATCTTTATGTAGTATGTCGTCTATATTTTTAAAACTTTGTTCAAACATTTATTTCCTTTTTTTATTGAGTGGTAAATTTACATTTTTTGTTGCGATTTCTGTCGAGCGTAGGCATTTAGCGTTGGCAAAAATCAAATGTGCAATTTGTGTGGTTGGCTGTTCCTTCTTAGCACGATTTTTTTCGTTCTGCGCTTGTTGCCACACCAATATATAATTCCCAAATATACAAAAATATAGTTGAACGTAAACGATAATATCATTTACTACCGAAAGTAACCGTTTAATAACCGATAAATAGTAGGAACATGTTTCATCTTTGCAGTGTCAATAGTGACAAACATTTATAATCATCTAAAACTTATCTTATGAGTACGTTAAGAAACAAAGTACAGTTAATTGGAAACTTAGGAAACAACCCAGAAATCATCACCTTAGATTCTGGAAAAAAATTGGCAAAATTTTCTATTGCCACCAACGAGTCTTATAAAAACGCACAAGGCGAAAAAGTAACAAATACGGAATGGCACAATATAGTTGCCTGGAATAAAACAGCAGAAATCGTTGAAAAATATTTAGAAAAAGGAAGTGAAATTGCGATTGAAGGAAAGTTGACTTCTCGTTCTTATGACGATAAGGATGGCAACAAACGATATATTACCGAAGTAGTGTGCAATGAGTTGCTAATGTTTGGCGGAAAGTAAGTTGGAGAATTGCTTTGGAAAAGAGAAAAGAGTTCGCAATTGCGAACTCTTTTTATTTAAATATCTAGCGTACTCATTAAGTCATCATCCACAATATTGGGCAACGTAACTTTTAAATTTGGTGAGCGTTTCATTTCTCTTTTAATAGCAAATAAGGCTTCTTTATTTCTTGCCCAACTTCGTCTTGCTATTCCGTTATTTACATCATAAAATAATAGGCTTTCTAGTTGCTTTTGAGCCAATGCCGTTCCATCGAGCAGCATCCCAAAACCTCCGTTCGAAACCTCTCCCCATCCAACTCCGCCACCATTATGAATTGACACCCAAGTGGCTCCTCTAAAACTATCGCCTATTACATTATGGATAGACATATCGGCTGTAAACTGACTGCCATCATAAATGTTACTGGTTTCACGGTAAGGCGAATCCGTTCCGCTTACATCATGGTGGTCTCGTCCTAAAACTATTGGCGCAGAAATCACTCCAGAATCAACAGCTTTATTAAAAGCAGTTGCTATTTTTACTCTTCCCTCAGCATCTGCATATAAAATTCTAGCTTGTGAGCCAACCACCATTTTATTTTCTTTCGCATCTTTTATCCACGTAATATTATCTTGCATTTGCAATTGAATTTCTTCTGGGGAATGCTTTTTCATTTCTGATAAAACTTGCATCGCAATTTCATCGGTTTTATCTAAATCGATTGGATTTCCGGAAGTACACACCCAACGAAAAGGTCCAAATCCATAATCGAAACACATAGGCCCTAAAATATCTTGTACGTAGGATTTATATTTAAAATCAATATTGTTTTCAGCCATAATATCAGCATTAGCTCTGGAGGCTTCTAATAAAAAGGCATTTCCATAATCAAAAAAATAAGTTCCTTTTGCCACATGTTTATTAATTGCGTTGGTTTGTCTTCTCAATGATTCTTGCACTTTTTCTTTAAACAAACCAGGGTTGTCACTTAGCATTTCGTTCGATTCTTCATAAGTCAATCCAACCGGATAATAACCGCCAGACCACGGATTGTGTAATGAAGTTTGATCCGAACCAATCTGAACAAAAATATTTTCTTTATAAAAATATTCCCAAACATCAACAATATTTCCAACAAAAGCAATGGCTATAATTTCTTTATTCAATTGTGCCGATTTCACTTTTTCCGCCAATTCTTTTAAATCATAAATCAATACATCTGCCCAACCTTGTTCGTGTCTTTTTGCTGCAGCATTTTCATTTACCTCAGCGCAAACAGTAATGCAACCTGTAATGTTTCCTGCTTTTGGTTGTGCACCACTCATTCCACCCAAACCAGAAGTTAAAAATATTTTCCCATTCGGAGTTTCATTTTTATGCAATACTTTTCTGAAAGCATTCATCAACGTAATTGTTGTTCCATGTACAATTCCTTGGGGGCCGATATACATGAAAGAGCCTGCTGTCATTTGACCATATTGCGTAACTCCAAGTGCGTTGAATTTTTCTAAATCGTCTGGTTTCGAATAATTAGGAACCATCATGCCATTGGTAACAACTACTCTTGGCGCTTCTTTTGATGAAGGGAATAACCCCATTGGATGTCCAGAATACATATGTAATGTTTGCTCATCTGTCATCGTAGCCAGATATTTCATTGTTACTAAATACTGTGCCCAATTTTGAAAAACCGCTCCATTTCCACCATAGGTAATTAATTCTTCAGGATGTTGTGCTACTGCAGGATTCAAATTATTTTGAATCATTAACATTATTGCAGCTGCCTGTTTTATTTTTGCTGGATATTCGTTTATAGGTCGCGCATATAAATCATATTCAGGCTTAAAACGATACATATAAATACGTCCATATTCTTTCAATTCTTCAAAAAATTCTTTGGCTAATTCTAGATGCCAATCTTTTGGAAAATAACGTAGCGCATTTTTAATTGCTAATTTTTTTTCTTCTATGGATAAAATATCTTTTCGCTTTGGTGCTCTATTCGCGTTTTTTGGGTATTCTTTTTTTGAAGGTAATTCAGATGGAATTCCTTGTAATATTTGCTGTTGGAAAAGATTCTGGCTTAATTTATTCATGTTGTTTCTATTAGTAATTTTTTGAATACAATTTATATTAATTGTAAAACATCCATTGTCGGAATTTTAATGTTGTCATTCCTGCAAAGGCAGAAACCCAAAACAACTATTCACTAGATTCCTGCCTTCGCAGGAATGACAGTAACGAAAATATTTTAAATATATAATCTGTCTTGACTTATAAAAGTTATTAATAATCTTCAAATAGCGAATCAAACTCACTAAACTCAACTTCCTTTAATTGAGAAATTGAAAGTAACTCTCTACTTTTTACTAGTTGGATTGCTTTTTCAATATCAATTGAAAATATCCGGTCTTCAACTGCAAAATCGATATGTTTACGAACTACTTCGTGAACCTTATCTAATATTTTACTTGATTTTAATGGTTTTCTAAAATCAAAAGCTTGGGTTGCACACATCAATTCAATTGCTAATATTTTTTCTAAGTTATCAATAACCCTCAGTGCTTTTCGTGCACCAATAGAACCCATACTTACATGATCTTCTTGCCCTAAAGATGTCGGAATACTATCGGCGCTTGATGGAAAACACAAGCCTTTATTTTCACTTACCAGTGCTGCAGTTGTGTATTGCAAAATCATAAAACCTGAATTTAATCCAGTATCTGAAAGAAGCAATCTTGGTGTTCCTGCATAATTACCTTCCAAAGACAAATAGGTTCTTCTGTCAGAAATACTTCCTAATTCAGCTGCGGCCAAACACGCATAATCTAATGGCATTGCTAAAGGTTGCCCATGAAAACTACCGCCACTAATAATTAAATCTTCTGAAATAATTACTGGATTATCGGTGACAGAATTCAATTCAACTTCAACGCATTCTTTTAAATGCAACCATGCATTTCTTGAACTTCCGTGAACTTGAGGCATACATCTTAAAGAATATGGATCTTGAACTTTATCACAATTTGTATGAGATTTTCCTATTTCAGAGTCTTTTAAAAATTTACTTATTCTCGCCGCAACATGAATATTCCCTTTAAACGGACGCGTTTCGTGTAATGATTTTAGAAATGGTGTTTGCGAACCCATCAAACCTTCAATCATTAAACTACCAATCAAATCTGCGTGAGACAAACAATTGTATAATTTATCAACCACAAATACGGCATGTGCTAAAATAAATTGCGTTCCGTTTATTAATGCCAATCCTGCTTTTGGATGCAATGCTACAGGCTTTAAATTAAAGATTTCAAAAACTTCTTTTGTTGTTATTGTTTTGTTTTGATACACTACTTTTCCTTCACCAATTAATGGTAAAAATAGATGGGATAACGGACATAAATCACCCGATGCGCCAACAGAACCTTGTTCTGGAACTACAGGGATTACATCATTATCTACATGCCAAATAATTCTATTGAGTATTTCTATTGAAATTCCTGAAAAACCTTTTGATAAAGAATGTACCTTTAAAATGAGCATTAATTTTGCTATTTCAATATCAATCGGGTTGCCAACGCCAACGCTATGACTTAATAAAATTTTACGTTGTAATTCGCTTGTTTTATCTTTAGAAATTCGTGTATCGCACAAAGGGCCAAACCCTGTGTTTATTCCATAAACGGCTTTCTCTTTTTGTGCTGTTTTTAAAACAATTTCATGAGAGACATCTATTTGTTTTTTCGCAACATCATTTATTTTCGCGTTCAATTCTCTACTGAGTATGGCTAATGCTTTTCCAACAGTTAATTCGTCAATTCCATATATAAACATAAGCTGTATCCTTTTTGTAATTCCAAAATTACAATTATATTTGATGCTTAATAATATCATTATTGTTAATAATCAATAACTATAAGTTATCAATATGGAATTACGACATCTCAAATATTTCTTAGCCGTAGCAGAAGATTTGCATTTCAGAAAAGCGGCAGAACGCCTTTATATCTCTCAACCAGGACTTAGTAGGCAAATAAAGCAATTAGAAGAAGAACTCGGGTTTCAATTATTTGAACGAACAAATAAGAAAGTGTATTTGACAAAAGCTGGTGCTTTTTTAAAAAAAGAAGTTTCACTGACGTTAAAAAACCTTGATGACGTAATAAACCATGCAAAATTATTAAACGATGGTGTTGAAGGTCAAGTAAACTTTGGATATGTTGGTTCTGCAATGCAAAATGTAATTCCGAATTTACTACTTCAAATTAGAGATAAACTACCAAATTTACATTATAACTTAAAAGAAATGGAAAATCCAGATCAAATAGGTGCGTTGCTTATGCAAGAAATTGATTTAGGTTTTGTCCGCTTGAATCGAGTGCCAAGAGGATTAAACATTCAGTCGGTTTTTGAAGATACTTTTTCGTTAGTACTTCCAAAAAATCACCCAATACAGAAAGATAATTTTAGAAATTTATCACAATTAAAAGAAGAACCTTTTATATTATTTGATCAGTCTTACAGTCCAGATTATTATGCTCAAGTGATACAAATTTTTAATGATAGTGGATTTACACCAACAATATCACACAATACAGTACACGCAAGTACTATTTTTAAACTAGTTGAAAATAATTTTGGGATTGCTATTGTTCCTACAACCTTACAACTTGGCTATAAAATGAACATCAAATTTATTGAGTTGACTAAAATTTCTCAAAGAACCGTATTATCTGTTGCATGGAACAAAAAGAATAGGAATCCGATATTGAAGAATATTTTAGAATTAGTGAAAAATAGATAGTTATAAAATTTATACGACTTCGCTAACTTACACTTTCTCCATTTTCAACAGTCCGTTCTGGTTCAATAAAGGCTAGTTTTCCATCAACAGTATCGGTCATTAAAATCATGCCTTGACTTTCAACTCCACGGATGGTTCTCGGTGCTAAATTTACCAATACACTTACTCTCTGACCGATGATATCTTCTGGTTTAAAACTTTCTGCTATTCCACTAACAATAGTTCTGGTGTCAATACCAACATCCACTTTTAACTTGAGTAATTTTTTAGTTTTTGCTACTTTCTCTGCTTCTAAAATAGTTCCAATTCGGATATCTAATTTTGTAAAATCGTCAAACTCAATTGTTTCTTTTTGAGTTGCAACAGTTTTACTCGCTTGTTCATTTGCTTGTTTAGTCGCTTCCAACTTATCTAACTGTACTTGAATTTCTTTATCTTCAATTTTAGCAAATAACAGTTCTGCTTTTCCGATTTGATGATTTGAAGGAAGTAATTCATCGTTTGCTGAAATGTCATTCCATTTTAGGTCGCTGAGCGGAGTCGAAGCGATATTTAAAATACCTTTTAATTTATCAGAAGTAAAAGGTAAAAAAGGCTCAGACAACGTTGCTAAAGCTGAAGCGATTTGTAGCGCAACAAACATCACTGTTTTTACACGTTCTTCATCAACTTTAATTACTTTCCAAGGCTCTTCGTCTGCCAAATATTTATTCCCGAGTCTTGCCAAATTCATCAATTCAGAAAGTGCTTCTCTAAAACGATACCGCTCAATTGAAGTTGCAATTATCTGTGGATATTCTTTTATTTTTTCTAACGTTTGTTCATCAATTTCAGAAAAATCATTTGGTTTTGGAACACTTCCGTTATAATATTTGTTTGTTAAGACAACTACTCGATTGATAAAATTCCCGAAAATGGCAACTAATTCACTATTATTCCGTGTTTGAAAATCTTTCCATGTAAAGTCGTTATCTTTTGTTTCTGGCGCGCTTGCGGTTAATGCATAACGTAATACATCTTGCTTTTCCGGAAAATCTTCTAAATATTCGTGTAACCAAACTGCCCAATTTTTAGAGGTAGAAATTTTATTTCCTTCTAAATTTAAAAACTCATTTGCAGGAACATTTTCTGGTAAAATATAGCTTCCTTCTGCTTTTAACATCGCAGGAAAAATAATACAATGAAATACGATATTATCTTTACCAATAAAATGAATCAATCTGGTGTCTTTATCTTTCCAATAAGGTTCCCAATCTTTTCCTTTTTCTTTCGCCCATTCTTTAGTTGAAGAAATATAACCGATAGGCGCATCAAACCAAACATACAAAACTTTTCCATCAGCACCTGGAACTGGAACTGGAATACCCCAATCTAAATCGCGGGTAACCGCACGAGGTCTTAATCCATCGTCTAACCAAGATTTTACTTGACCTAATACATTTGTCTTCCAATCGTTTTTATGACCGACTACAATCCATTCTCTTAACCAAGACTCATATTTGTCTAAAGGTAAAAACCAGTGTTTTGTTTCTTTAAGCGATGGAACATTACCAGTAATTGCAGATTTAGGGTTGATTAAATCCGTGCCATTATGACTCGTACCACATACTTCGCATTGATCGCCATAACTCTCTTCATTTCCACATTTAGGGCAGGTGCCAACCACAAATCGATCTGCTAAAAACTGGTTTGCTTCTTCATCATATAATTGAGCAGAAACCTCTTCTATAAATTTTCCGTTTTTGTATAAATCCGTAAAAAATTCTGATGCTGTATCATGGTGTATTTTTGCCGAAGTTCTAGAATAATTATCAAATGTAATTCCGAAATCAGAAAATGACTGCTTAATAATTGCATGGTATTTATCAACCACTTGTTGCGGTGTAATTCCTTCTTTTTTTGCTTTTAAAGTAATCGGAACTCCATGTTCATCCGAACCACAAACAAAAGCAACATCGTGTCCTTTCTGACGTAAATAACGCGCATAAATATCTGCTGGCACATAAACTCCTGCCAAATGCCCAATATGAACGGGTCCGTTTGTATATGGTAATGCTGCTGTAATTGTATATCTGCTCACAAAAAATAGATTTAACGTCATTGCGATTCGCCAAAGCGAAGAAGCAGTCTCATAATACAGATTACTTCGTCATAAACATTCCTCGTAATGACAGTTACGATTAAATTTAATTGCAAAAATACTCATTCCTTTTTGATGACTGAAATTGCCGTCGATTTTGTTTCGCTATTAAAGTGTATTTTTACGAAAACCTATTAAAACTAATTGTTACAATGTCAAAATTTAAACACTTTATCTTTTTATTTTTAATTCCACTTATCTTTTTTGGAAATAATGACACCCTTAATCTTATTGAAAATAACTCAACAGATAAAATCATTCAACCGCCTCATTTAAAAAAAGGTGATACAATTTTAATTCTTGCACCTGCGGGAAAAATTAAAGGTAAAGAATCAATAATTGATGGAATAGAATTGGCAGAAAAATGGGGATTGAATATTATTTATGGCGAGCATTTATACACACAGAATTATACTTTTGCGGGTACAGACAAAGAACGTTTGAACGATTTACAAAAAGGATTAGACAACCCCAATATTAAAGCAATTTGGTCTGCAAGAGGCGGTTATGGTTTGGTGAGAATTGTAGACGATTTAGATTTTACAAAATTTAAACAGCATCCTAAATGGATAATTGGGTATTCTGATGTTACTGTTTTACATAATAAAATTCATAATTTGGGATATCAAACCATACATGGTCAAATGCCTATAACAATAAATTTGAAAGATTCTATTCAAGAAAAATCCATTAGTACACTTAAAAAATCAATGTTTGGTGAAAAGTTGAGTTATAAATTACCTTCATCAGATAAAAATAGAAAGGGCAAAGGAAAAGGTGCTTTGGTTGGCGGAAACCTTTCTATTGTTTATAGCATGTTGGGTTCCGATACTTCTCTAGATACCAATGGTAAAATCCTTTTTATTGAAGATGTTGGCGAAGCATTATATCATATCGATAGAATGATGATTAGTCTGAAACGTGCAGGGTATTTCAAAAATTGCAATGGACTGATTGTTGGTGATTTTAGACTCAAAAAAAATGAAGGAAACAAGTTTGGAGAAACATTGGAAGAAATTATTTTAGAAGCAGTTGAAGGAACTGATTTCCCTGTGTTATTCGATTTTCCTGCTGGTCATATTGATGACAATCGTGCGTTGATTCTCGGAGCAACTGTTGAATTGAAAGTTACAGACAAAAAAGCGAAAATTAGTTTTAATTAAATGAGATTCTTCGCTATGCTCAGAATGACAAACAGCATAAACATTTAGCACAAAACAATGGCGCAACACAACGAATTAGGTAAAAAAGGAGAGCAACTAGCCATTGATTATTTGATTAAAAAAGGCTACACTATTCGTGATAAAAATTGGCGGTATCAAAAAGCAGAAGTTGATATTATCGCAGAAAAAGAAGGGGTTCTTGCCGTAGTAGAGGTCAAAACGAGATCAACCGATTATTTTGGAAATCCACAAGATTTTGTAAATCCTAAAAAAATAAAACTATTGGTATCCGCAATCAATGAATATGTTATTTCTAAAGATTTAGAAGCAGAAGTCCGATTTGATATTATTGCAATTATCAAAAAAAATAAGCAATTTGAAATTGAACACTTAGAAGATGCTTTTTTGCATTTTTAATTTTCTTTAAATAACTTTTCTAAGTCTTCTAATTCTTCAGGTTTGACAATTATTTTCTTATTTTCATCTAACACAAAAAAACTAGGTGTTGAGTTGATATCATAACTGCGGGCAAATTCATTTTTCCATTTATTTAACCCTAATACGTGAACCCAATTTGGCATTTCTGGTGTCATTATATCAAACTCAATAGCATCGTCTTCTAGAGCAACCGCAATTACTTTCACACGCTTCAATTCTTTTGTAAATTCATATAATTTCGGAATATCCTGTAAACAATGAGAACATAAAGTGCTCCAAAACGCAATTATATAAAAATCGTTTCCTGATAATTCTGAAAGTTTTTTGGTTTCTTCATTGTTTTGCCACGTAATTTCTGGAGCAACGCTACCAATTGCAGTTTTAATCATTTCATTAATCTGATTAATGTGCTTTTTATTTTGGTATGCCTCTGGCAAATTTTTATAGTGCTCATTTTCAATAAAAACAACCAATTCAACATTTTCTTGACCTGCAAAAGCATATAACAAAGAGTTTATAATTTCACTTTTTACAGCATAGTTTTCTCCTATTTTCAGCATTACATCATTAATCGCTTCTTTTTTAGTTGAAATATAGATTTTTTCATCTTCTGAATCGTTTAAATAAAAGACATATTCAATTACTTTATCAATAAATATGGAGGAGTTTTTTAACGTATTTGATGAAAACTGAATGTAATCAAAGAAGTGTGATTTTAAAACTTCTAAATACTCATCGATTTTTAAAATAATTTCTGGATTGTAATATTTTTCGTTTGCTTTAATATATTCAAGCGCCATTAAATTTTCCGCTTGTTTTTCATATGAGTTTTGCATTTCGTATAACAAATTCAATTCTAATGAATAATTCTCTTTCGATTTCAAATTATCTGTATTATCAAAATAGGCATATTGAATTGAATCTAACTTAAATTGCTGCTTACCAATTTCTTGAATGTATGTTTGATACACTACATTCTCTTTCGACATAGAAAACACCGCAGTCTCATCAGCATTTACTGGGTCAAATTCGACCGAAATTGTTTCTTCATTATAAAGAATTTCAAAAAACCCTTTGTTCTGAATATCAAAAAAAATACGAAATATACCAGGCTCACTATTTATAGGGAAAGCAAATTTAAAGGTGTTAACATCGCTTTTTACATTTGAAATATATGATTGCTGCACACCTTTAACTTTATACAAACTCAATTGCTTATAGTCGTTATTTGAATTTAGTTTTACAAACAATGAATCTTGTGCATTCGACAAAAAAGAAGTGAATAAAAAAAGGAGTAATAAGCGTTTTAACATTTCAATAGCGTTTTAAAATATGATTTATGTATATCCGTTTTCCGTCAAATAATTATCACGTCACCCTGAACTTGTTTCAGGATCTCATCTTATTTACTCATTAACAGTGTTATGTGATTCTGAAACAAGTTCAGAATGACGCACTTTATATATTTTTGACTCTTTACGGGCATCCAAATATGATTTCAATAATCAATCCAAAAATACAGCATAATTGATTAATTTGCTAAAAATTATAGTGAGATATGACGCTTGAGAACAAAACAATATGGATTACTGGTGCTTCTTCTGGAATAGGAAAAGCATTGGCAATTGAATTATCTAAAATGAATAATAATTTAATACTTTCATCTAGAAATGAAACAAGTTTATTAGCGGTTAAAAATGAATGTGAACACTCTGAAAATATAAAAGTATTACCTTTAGATTTAGAAAAATATTTCTCTTTAAAAGATTCAGTTACAGAAGCTATTTCGTTATTTGGCAACATAGATATTCTAATTAATAATGGAGGAATTAGCCAACGAGCAACTGCATTAGAAACCGAAATAGAAGTAGATAAGCGTTTAATGGATATTAATTATATGGGAACTATTGCGTTATCAAAAGGGCTTCTTCCGCATTTTATAGCGCAAAATCACGGGCATTATGTGGTTGTAACCAGTGTTACAGGGAAAGTTGCCACTCCTGTTCGTTCTGCTTACGCCGCTTCTAAACATGCGCTGCACGGTTTTTTTGATAGCCTAAGAGCCGAAGTTTATAAAAACAATATCGATGTAACCTTAATACTTCCTGGCTATATTAGAACCCAACTTTCGTACAACGCCTTGGTTGGTGATGGCTCTAAACAAGACAAAATGGATCCTGCAACCGAAAGCGGATTATTACCAAATGTTTTTGCAAAAAAGATGATTACCGCTATTGCAAAAAAGAAAAACGAAGCAACTATTGGAGGACTTAAAGAAACAGCAAGTGTTTATTTGAAACGATTTTTTCCAGGTCTTTTAGCGAAGTTGGTTCGAAAAGTGAATGTGACTTAGTTTGCTGTTGTCTTTTTTGAAACTTGTCATTCCTGCGAAGGCAGGAATCCAAACCTAACATTTGTATAGATTCCTGCTTCCGCAGGAATGACAGAGAAATTAATTTGTAGCGGGTTTATATGAGCCCTTTCTCTGTAAAATAAGCAACAATTGCTTCTTTCATCAAAACAGTTTGTTCGCCAGGTTTTAGTGTTGGTAATTGATCGGTTGTTTTATAATGCGGCCATTTATCATCATCAAAAAAATCGAATTCATAATAACCATACGGTTCTAATAAACGACAAATGGCAATATGCATTAAGTTTAATTTTTCGTCTTTTTTAAACTTTTTTGCGCCAACCCCTAACTCTTGTACGCCTATTAAATATATAATTGCATCTAAATCTAAAACATCGCCTTCTGCAAATCGATCTGAAACACGTTGCACTACTAACTCCCAATTCTCTTTTAAATTTTGTTCTCCAATCATACTACAAAAGTAGTGGTTTCATTTATTTGTTGAATTGTTTAATTGTGTTTTTTATATTTACAAAAAATATTATTTATGAATACCTTCGATATTGTATTGCTAGTTTTTTTATTATTTGGATTTATCCGCGGATTAATGAAAGGATTATTTGTTGAATTAGCTTCGTTAATTGCATTAATTGCAGGTGTTTATGGCGCACTTCATTTTTCTTATTTTGCTAGTGGTTTCTTGGAAGGTTATGTAGATTGGGAAGAAAAATACATTACTATTGTTGCTTTTACAATTACATTTATTGCAATTGTAATTGTAATTGCCATGTTAGGAAAACTATTTACCAAAATGGCAGATTTTGCGGCGCTTGGTTTTCTAAATAAATTATTGGGTGGTATTTTCGGAATTTTAAAAATCGGAATGATTTTAAGTATTCTTTTAATTGTATTTGATAAATTAAATAAATCAATACCGTTTACTTCAAAAGATGTAACAAAAGATTCTATGCTTTATGAACCTGTTAGAGATTTAGCGCCAATGTTATTCCCTAATTTTTTAACGATAATTGAAGATGAGATTGATGAGATAGGAAATTAAATCTCCTTCAAATTCTCGGCAACAATCCAGCCTATTTTACCGTCTGCTAATTTAATTTTTTTCCAATTGTCAATGGCATCTAACACCTCAACTTTTGTGCCTTCGTGTAGTTGAAAAACGGTGTCGCTATTAAAAGTTGGTGCATTTTTAATTTCTGTAGATTTTTCAAAAATAATAGCAGTTTTGGTGTTTTCTTCAAAATCAAATGCTTTAAAAGCAAAAACCAAAGAAACAATTAACAATAATGCACTTAAAATACTGGTATTAAAATAAAATAATTTCTTGCTCGAAGTATAAGAAAAATGGTACATCAAAAACAATAACGCTCCTAAAAAGGATAGTAATATTGATATTATTGCCCAATATTCATAGGTGAGTTTATAAATTATGTTTTCTGAAAATTTCTGAAAAATAGTTTTTGGTAATACTTCAATAGCATCCAACGCTAATTTATTTGCAAACTCTAAATTAATACGAGCATCTTCATTTGTTGGGTTTAATTTTAAGGCTTTTTCAAAATTATAAATAGATGGCGCTACCTTATTTAATTTATAATAACTATTCCCTAGATTAAAATACAACTCGTCAGATTGCAAATTAGATTCTGTTATTTTTTCATAATTATCAATCGCTTCTTGATATTTTCCAGACTTATATAAATCGTTTGCTGTAGTAAACAACTCAGCTGCCGATTGCGAAAATCCAATCGATGAAAATATCATAAATACTATTACAAATAACCTTTTCATATCTGTTTATCAATTTTAGCAATGGCCATTTTTGCTTTGTTGAATTCTTCTTTCATCATGGTATTTGTAGTTGGCGTATATCTTGCAAAATCACAATCGTCTAAAACGCCAATAAATTCTTTAACCGTTTCTGAATCTACATTTCTATTCAACAAAATTTCTGAAATTTTTTCTTTACTAATATCTGATGTTTCAATATTTAAAATTGCTTTCAAATAATTGTGCAAGGCTTTTTCTAACGAAATATAAAATGCTTCTTTTTTTCCTAATTGTTTTTTAGCGCTTCTCAAATATTTTTTGGCTAATTTATCTGCTTTTCGCAATCTATTCCCAACAATATCACCATCTCTTTTCGCTTTTTTCTTACCAATAAATATTCCTATTGGTATTGCTAAAAATGGTAAAAATAACAACGTGTAAAATAAGTCCGATTTAAAAAACACTTCCGTTTCTTTCGACTCGAAAGTAGTTTTATGCTGAATGTATCTGAAATTTTTATTACTAGCAACAACCGCTTGTTTAATAGCTGTAGTTGTACCTGTTGCAATACCACCTGGTTGCGATTTTCCTTCTATAACATCAATAATTAAAGGTGCTGTTATTATTGTTTTATAGGCTTTATCTTTTAAACTAAAATAAGAAAACGACACTTCTGGTATTATATATTTTCCTTTAAATTCTGGAACAACAGTATAAGTATCTGTAATTTTACCTGACAATCCGCTTAAGGTGGTCTTTATTTTTTCTTTATGTTCTGGCGTATAAACTTCTAACTCCGTTGGTGTTACTATTTTCGGAATTTCAAACAATTTTAAATTTCCTTTTCCAGAAACTTGTACTTTAATTTCGGTAGTTTCATTCGCTCTTAAAATATCTTTCGTTGCTGAAATTATAAAATCGAAATCACCAACTGCACCAGTAAAATTTGCTGGTTTATTTTCAAATGGCAAGGCTTTTACATTTACTTTTCGTTTACCTGAAGAAGTAGAATATTTTACTCTTTTCGTAATTGCATTTCCGAAGAAATCACCTCTACCCGTAGGAACGTTAACGGTAATATCCATACTAATTGGATCTATTGACAATTCACCAGATTTTTGCGGAATTAACAAGGCGCGTTTCAACACAATATAACGGTATTTTTCACCTTGATAGGTGGTGTTTTTAACTTCGGGTTGTTTTACTTTAAAATCTTGATTCCAAAAACCATTATATTGTGGAATTCCGTTTATTCTCCAATCGCTGAATCCAATATTATGACTAAAATATAATTTGTAAACCACGTAAATCCCTTCTCCAACATAAGGATTATCTTTAGATATTTCGGCTGCTAAATGCACATTCTGGCTCGCAATATAGTGTGGGTCATTTGGGTCTTTCGGAATTTCAGAATCGTGCAAAACTGTAATTACTATAGAATTTGATTTAATTTGTTTGCCTCTATATTCTATGAATGCAATTGGGAGTTTAAATGTTCCGATTCGTTTCGGTTTTAAAATATAAATATAAGATTGTGCGTAAGAAACTCTACCGTTTACCCAAGACTGATTAATGGATGAACTCGGCCCTGCCAATACATCAAAATTTTTAAATTTGGGTAATTTAAAATGATCTGCTCCTTGCCTGTTTACCGTAAATTCAATTCTGAAACGCTGATTTACACCCAACTTATTTTTGCTAACAGTGGTTGTTAATTCAACATTGTTTTGCGAAAAAACAGTTGTTGAAATAACAATAAAAAACAATATGTAAACGTGTTTCAAACTCATAATTACAAACTTACCAATCTTTTTCTTGTTTTATTTTTTTACCACGTTCCTTTTTAGCGTTCATTTTCTCTTGCGTTTTCTTTTCTTCGTTGTTCATTGCTTCTAACAATTGCTGAACTTGTTGCGGTGATAATTTACCAGGTTGTGGTTGCTCTTTTTTATCTTTTTGGTCGTCTTTCTTATCACCCTCCTTGTCTTTCTCGTCGTCTTTTTTATCATCATCACCGTCCTTCTTATCATCTTTCTTGTCTTCCTGGTCGTCTTTCTTGTCTTTTTTATCTTTATCGTCTTTGTCCTTATCCTTGTCTTTATCCTTGTTTTTCTGATCTTCTAGCATTTCTTGAGCCAATGCTAAATTGTAGCGTGTCTCGTCATCATTAGGGTTGTTTCTTAAAGAATTCTTGTATGCTTCTATTGAATTTTGATAATCTTTTGCGTCAAAATGTGTATTTCCAATATTATGAAATGACTCGGCTTTTGTAAATTTATTTGTAGTTGTTTTAGCAACTAGCTCATATTGAGCGATTGCTTCTTTTCCTCTTTTTTGTTGTGAAAGCGCATTTCCTAAATTGTAATTTGCAATTTCATAACTCGGGTCTTTCTCCAATGCTTTTTTATAAGCAACCTCAGCATCAGAAAATTTTTGCTGATTGTATAATTCGTTCCCTTCTCTAACAAATTGTCGTGCCTCTCTTTGTAATGCAGGATCTTTCTCTTGAGAAAACATACTCAACGGAACCACAAATAATATGATAAGTAAAATCCTTTTCATTATTTATTAAATAAATTTAATTTTTGAATCCATCTCGTTTTCTTCTCCAACATAAAAGCATCAATAACTAAAAACAACAAAGCAAAAGCGACGAACCATTGAAACTGGTCTTTATAATCTGAAAATTGTTTTGATTCAAATTCAGTTTTCTCTGCTTTCACCAATAAATCTTCAACAAAATCGACTGTCTCTTGTGTTCTATTTCCTAAAATATACTTCCCTTTTCCTTTTTCAGCAATGTCTTTTAGCACTTCTTCATTTAAACGAGTAATCACCGTTTCTCCTTTATTATCTTTTTTATAGCCTTCTAAAATTCCATTATATTTTATCGGGATTGGGCCGCCTTTTTCTGTTCCAACACCAATTGTATATGTTTTTATTCCATCTTTAGTTGCTTTTGCAATAGCGCTAGAGGCATCTTCTTGATGATCTTCACCATCTGAAATTATAAACAAAAACCGATTGGTTTGCTCATCATTATCATAATAGGTATTAGCCATAATTATGGCATCGTTTATAGCCGTACCTTGACTCGACACTAAATTTGGACTCGCATTTTGCAAAAACATTTTTGCTGCTCCATGATCTGTTGTAATTGGTAATAATGGGTACGCATTACCTGCATAAATTATAATTCCGATTCTGTCACTTCCAAGTTTATCAATAATTTTTGAAATAATTTGCTTCGCTTTCTCTAATCTGTTTGGTGCAATATCTTCCGCCAACATGCTTTTAGAAACGTCTAATGCAAAAACAATATCTACACCTTGTCTTTTAATAGTTTCTAACTTTGTTCCCATTTTAGGGTTTGTTAATGAGATAATTAAAAACGAAAGTCCAATTAAAAAGAAAATCATTTTTAAAATAGATTTAAACGAAGACCGTTCTGGGCTTAATTTTTGCATCAACCCATCACTTGCAAATTGCTTTTGAGTGCGTTTTTTCCACCAAAAAACAAGCAAAAACATTGCAATTATCACAGGAATTGCAATAAGGTAAATAAAATATGATGGTTCTTCTATTTGATACATGTATAAAATGTGTAATGCTTTACTTATTATTATTTTTCATTATTTAATATACAAAAATGATGTTTTTAATGTGATTCTGAAACAAGTTCAGAATGCCGTTTCATTTATATAAAGCTACGGAATACCGTAAATTTTAATATCATTTCTAATGCCAAAAACAGCCCTGCCAGCATTACAAATAATCGGTATT
>CAZUFO010000040.1:0-1842 GCA_964619615.1 uncultured Lutibacter sp.
AGTCCAAATTATATTCCTTTTGAATGCGAACTTTCAAAATTCAAGTCTGGTGCTAAAATGTAAATTCCTACCAAAATCATAAGCCCAAATAAAACATGAATGGGTTTGAATTTTTCATTTCCAAAAAAAGGTTCAAGCAATGCAGTTATTACCGGAAAAGTAAATAGCGATAACATGCCAATTGCTACATTAGAAATTTTAAGTGCATAAAAATAAGTAATCCAATGTGCGCCTAAAAAGAGAGAACTCAGTATAAATTTGAATTGCTTTTTTTTAGAAATAGGCACAAACTTAATTTTGTTATAACTGCAATAAGCAAAAAGCGCAAATGCGCCCACAAAACTTCTTCCCCAAATAATTACAGGAGTAGGTAAATCGATATATTTACCTAATGCACCAGAAGTACTAATAAATAGCGATGCTAAAAAAAGAACTGTTAGATTTTTAAGATGTTGATTCTTCATAATTAAATACCCTTTAAAACTTCAAGAGCCTTATTTACAGAATCAATATGAATAAAGGTAATCAATAATCGCAATCCGTTTTTGGTTTCTTTTTCTTTCATTACGCAAGATTTCGGATTATTTTTTAAATAATTTAAAACACGTGTAAAGTTTTCAGTTTGATAAAAACTACTTTGTTGGTCAGCAACAAAATAACCTATTAATCTTTTTCTTTTCAAAACAATGCGTTCCAATCCAATTTCTTTTGCAACCCATTTTATACGAACTGAGTTTAATAAATCTTCAACCTGCGTTGGTATTTCACCAAAACGGTCTATTAATTGAGATTCAAATATTTTGAGTTCTTCTTCAGTATTTAATTCTCCCAATTTGTTATATAAACTCAATCGTTCGGATATAATACCAATATAATCATCAGGAATTAAGATTTCAAAATCAGTATCAATCTGAACTTCTTTCACATAAATTTTTGGCTTATTATCATCTTTATATAAACTTTTAAATTCATTTTCTTTCAACTCATCAATCGCCTCATTTAATATTTTTTGATAGGTGTCAAAACCAATATCGTTTATAAATCCGCTTTGTTCGCCGCCCAATAAATCTCCTGCTCCACGAATTTCCAAATCTTTCATAGCGATGTTGATACCGCTTCCTAAATCAGAGAATAACACCAAAGCTTCAATCCGTTTTCGAGCATCATCAGTCATCATATGATACGGCGGCGTAATAAAATAACAAAAGGCTTTTTTGTTAGATCTACCCACACGGCCACGCATTTGATGTAAGTCAGAAATTCCGAAATTATTGGCATTATTAATAAAAATGGTATTTGCATTTGGCACATCTAAACCGCTTTCAACAATAGTTGTAGAAACCAACACATCAAACTCATTATTCATAAAAGCGAGCATCAGTTTCTCTAACTTTTTTCCTTCCATTTGCCCGTGACCAATCGCAATTTTTGCGTCTGGTAACAATCGCTGAATCATACCCGCAACTTCCTTAATGTTTTCTATTCTATTATGAATAAAAAACACTTGGCCACCACGAGATATTTCATAATGAATAGCATCTCTTATAATTTCTTCACTAAATCTGATTACTTGTGTGTCAATTGGGTGTCTGTTTGGTGGTGCTGTATTTATCACCGAAAGGTCTCGTGCAGCCATTAAACTGAACTGCAATGTTCTTGGAATAGGAGTTGCAGTTAAAGTTAAAGTATCAACATTTTCTTTAATCGTTTTTAATTTGTCTTTAACCGCTACGCCAAATTTCTGTTCTTCATCCACCACTAATAACCCTAAATCTTTAAATATAATTTTACTATTTGTTAATTGATGCGTTCCAATAACAATATCAACAGATCCATCTTTTA
>CAZUFO010000040.1:1942-17325 GCA_964619615.1 uncultured Lutibacter sp.
GGTTGTTCTTTTTCCATGTCTAATTTCACATCTTGAGTAGCCGTAAATTGGTCTGGCGTATCTTCGTAAATAAAACTCGCTTCCAATTCGTGTTGCATAAAAGTATCAGGACCAAATTGAAATCCTTTTTGCGTTTTTCGCTTTGCATATAATTGAATTAAATCATAGGCAATTTGCTTAACCCTGGTTTTGGTTTTTTGCTTGAGTTTTTTCCAAGCACCAGAACCCAGTTTATACATTTTTGGAGCCTTGCCATCTTTACCATTGTATTTAGAAATTTTATGTAAAGAATGAATACTTATATACAACACATCTCTATCGCCATATACTAATTTAATGGCTTCTTGCTGGTTGCCTTCCACATCAATTTTTTGCAATCCGCCAAATTTTCCGATTCCATGATCGATATGTGTTACATAATCTCCAATTTCGAGATTGGTTAATTCTTTTAGGGTAATCGCCTGTTTTTTTGCAAAACCATTTTTTAATCTGAACTTATGATAACGTTCAAAAATTTGATGATCTGTATAGCAAATTATTTTCGAATCATGATCAATAAATCCTTGATATAGAGGAAAAACTAAGGTGTTATATGTTACATCTTGTTCTACATCTGCAAAAATATCGTCAAAGCGTTTCGCTTGTTTGTCGTTATCACACAGCAGATAATTGGTATATCCTTTTTCGGTATTTTTTTGAAGGTTTTCTATCAGTAAATTAAATTGTTTATTGAAAGAGGGTTGTGGTGAGGTGTTGAAACTAATAGCGTCTCCCTGTCCCGATAGATATCGAGATTGTTTCAGGGGCTCATCATTATGCGATGCTGAAACGAGTTCAGCATGACGAATATTGCTAATTTCCACCAAACTAAAATCCAATAATTGTTTTTTAATCAAGGTTCCATCACAAAATAACTCACTCGGTTGGGCATGATTTATTTCTTTTGATAATTCTTTGAACGCAATTTTAGACTTTTCAAACAGGTTGTCTAGTCTTGCTGAAAGTAATTCTATATTCTTTGAAAAAATGACTGTTTTAGAATGAATATATTTTAAGAAACTCTCTCGATTTTCGTCTAATAATTTATTTTCAACATTAGGCATAATGTTGATTTTATTTAATTTTTCGGAAGACAATTGCGTTTCAACATCAAAAGTTCTGATGCTATCAACATCATCACCAAAAAATTCAATTCTATAAGGTTCATCATTCGAAAAAGAAAACACATCAATAATTCCACCTCTAACGGAAAACTCGCCAGGTTCTGTTACAAAATCGGTTCGTTTAAAATTATATTCATGTAGCATTTCATTCACAAAATCTAACGATATAGCTTCGCCAACACTTAACCTCAAAGTGCTTTTCTCCAATTCTTTTTTGGTGATAACCTGCTCAAATAACGCCTCAGGGTAAGTAACAATAACTGCTGGTTTTTTTCTTGAATTAATTCGGTTTAAAACTTCAGCTCGGAGTAATACATTGGCGTTATCGGTTTCGTCAATTTGATATGGTCTTCGGTATGACCCAGGATAAAATAATACATTTTTTTCGCCGACTAATTGCTCTAAATCGTTTAAATAATATGCCGCCTCTTCTTTATCTGTAAAGATTAAAAGGTACGGTTTTTCAACTCTCTTAAAGGTTGAAGAAATAACAAAAGACAATGAAGACCCGACCAAATTCGTTATTTGAAAATGGGTGTTGTCTGATGATAGTAAGTGAACAATCTCTTTTATTTTTGATGATTGTTCGAGTGTTGAAACAATACGTTGCTTGCTCAATTAAAATATTTTCAGCAAAGATAGGTCAATTTATTTATAGATTAAATACACAATTTAGATAAAAAGAGTAATTTTAGAGCTCTTTAAAACACCTCAATGAATAAGAAAAATATTACAGGAATTCAACAGATCGGAATAGGAGTTGCAGATGTGCATACAGCATGGAAATGGTATCGTCAAAATTTCGGAATTGATATTGGTGTTTTTGATGATGTAGCTACTGCAGAATTGATGTTGCCCTATACAAATGGAAAAAAAAGAGAAAGACATGCAGTTCTTGCTTATAGCATGCAATCTGGAGGAGGTTTTGAAGTTTGGCAACACACAGGAAAACCTCCAGAAAAAGCAGTATTTGAAATTCAATTAGGCGATTTAGGGATTTATGTGGTTAAACTAAAGTGTAAAAATGTTGAAAAAGCATTTGATTTTATGAAATCAAAGCAATTAAATATACTCGGAGATTTGGTAAAATCACCAAATTCAAAATCGCATTTTTTTGTAAAAGATCCTTTTGATAATATTTTTCAAATTATTGAAGATGATTATCTTTTTGAAGACACAAAAGATTATACAGGAGGAATATGTGGTGCTATTATTGGCGTAAGCAATATTGAAAAATCACTAAAAGTATATCAAGATATATTAGAATATGATATGGTGGTTTATGATAAAACAGGAGTTTTTGATGATCTACAAAGTTTATCTGGAGGCAATCGGAACGTAAGAAGAATATTATTAAAGCATTCAAAAAAACGTTGTGGTGGATTTGCGCCACTTTATGGACCATCAGTAATTGAATTGGTACAGCTTATTGATGAAAAAGGACGAGAAATTTATAAAGATCGTATTTGGGGTGATTTAGGATTTATTCATATCTGTTTTGATACGATTGGGATGGATTTACTTAAGGAAGAGGTAAAAGAAAAGGGCTTCCCTTTTACTGTTGATAGCTCAGATTCTTTTGATATGGGTGAAGCTGCAGGTCGTTTTGCATATATTTCAGATCCAGACGGAATTCCGGTTGAATTTGTAGAAACTCATAGAGTTCCTATCATTAAAAAAATTGGATGGAATATTAATTTGAAAAATAGAGACCCTAATAAATCATTACCAAAATGGTTGATTGGTACTTTACGATGGAAGCGTGTAAAAGATTGAAGTAGATAATTAAAAAACAGTATTTTGCATAAAAAAGAACCCGTGGAAGCCTCCTCTCAATTTCAAGTTTATAATGCATCTGCTGGAAGTGGAAAAACGTTTACGTTAGTAAAAGAGTATCTTAAAATAGTACTATCTACTGATAATGTTTTTCGTTTTCAACATATTTTAGCAATTACCTTTACAAATAAAGCTGCTGCCGAAATGAAGGAGCGCGTTTTAAAAAACTTACAAGATTTTTCAGAAGGAAACAATAATGTAATGTTTACAACCCTAGTTGACGAAACCGGTTTAGAAGATGAGGTTCTGCAACAGCGCTCAAAACGAGTTTTAGATAGTGTTTTACAAAATTATTCAGCATTTAATATCACAACCATTGATAGTTTTACACATCGCATAATTAGAAGTTTTGCTTTCGATTTAGGCTTATCTCTCAATTTTGATGTTGAGATGGACGCTGGGTTGTTATTGGATGAAGCAGTTGATGTTCTAATCTCTAAAATAGGAGATGATAAACATTTAACCCAAGTTCTAATTGATTATTCATTGGATAAAACGGATGATGATAAATCTTGGGATATTTCAAGAGATTTGAAAGAATTTTCAAGAATTTTATTGAATGAAAACCATGTAAATCACTTAAAATTATTAGAAGGAAAAACAGTTGAAGACTATACAAAACTTAAGAAACATTTAAAAAAGGAAATAAATAAAACTGAAAATAAATTTATTGAAATAGGAAAGCAAGGATTAGATTTAATTAACAGGAATAATATAGAACATAATAATTTTTCAAATTCAGATTTGCCAAATTTTTTTAAAAAATTAATTAATATTAAATACTTAAAGTTTGATTCGTTAAAATTTGAAGGGCGGCTTTATAATTCGATTCAATCAGAGGTTTTTTACTCAAAATCAAATAAAAAAATTAGCCAAGACACAAAAGATGTAATAGATGAGTATAAATTTAGATTTATTGATTTATATAACTTGGCTAAAAATATTTATGATGAAAATTATTCAAGATATATTTTGAATGATTTGGTGCTTAAAAGTTTAATCCCCTTGGCGGTATTAAAACACATAAATACTTCTTTAACTGAAATAAAAGAGCAAAATAATATTCGTTTAAATGCAGAATTTAATCAACTAATTTCTGATAAAATAAAAGATGAACCGGCACCATTTATTTATGAAAGAATAGGCGAAAAATTTCGCTATTATTTTATAGATGAAATGCAAGATACTTCAGAATTGCAATGGCAAAATTTGATTCCATTAATTGAAAACTCTTTAACTTCTGAAACTGTTGATGGTCAAAAAGGAAGCTTAATGCTTGTTGGTGATGCTAAACAAGCAATTTATAGATGGCGTGGTGGAAAAGCGGAGCAATTTATTGATTTATCACAACAGAGCCAATCGCTTCCTTTTTCAATAAAAAAAGAAGTAAAAAACCTAGAGACAAATCATCGCAGTTATTCACAAATTATAGATTTTAATAATCAATTTTTTACACACGTTTCTGGTTTTTTAGGAAATGAAAAATATAAGGAATTGTATGTTACTGGAAATCATCAAGAGAAAACAGAAAAAAAGGGTGGATTTGTACAACTTTCATTTTTAGATATTGATAAAGATGATCTGGAAAAAGAGTTCGCTTATCCGAAAGAAGTACTCAAAATCATTCAAAATTTAGATCCAGAATTTAAAAGGAATGATGTCTGTGTGTTAGTTAGAACTAAAAAACAAGGAATTGCCGTTTCAGATTATTTAACGGAAAACAAAGTACCCATTGTTTCCTCTGAAACCTTGTTGCTTAAAAATAACGAATCAGTTGATTTTGTAATAAACATTTTGTTGAGTATTCATAACCCAGTAAATAAAGAAGCAATTGCTAATTTTTTGTATTTATTGAGTGAAAAGTTGGGGTTGGGAAATAAAATTCATCAATTTTTAATAGAAAGAATTGATTTAACAAGTGATGAGCTATTTAAAACGCTTCATGTATTTGGATTTAATTTCAGCCTAAAAGAATTTATTAGTTTGCCTTTTTATGAATCTATAGAGTATATACTTAGAAGTTTTAATTTGCTAAATGGACCAAATGCTTTTATTCAGGCGTTTTTAGATTTTGTGCTAGAATATGAGCAGAAAAGAGGTTTGGGTTTGAATGACTTTTTAGAACATTGGGAACGAAAAAAAGAAAGTTTGAGTATTGCAATTCCAGATGGGCAAGATGCTATTAAAATAATGACCATTCACAAATCAAAAGGGTTGGAGTTTCCTGTGGTTATTTTCCCTTATGATTTAAATATTTACAAAGAAACAAACCCTAAAATATGGTATGATGATTTAAATTCAGAAGAATTTTTAGGTTTTGAAACAGCTTTGATAGATTATTCAAAAAAAGTCGGTTATATAAGTGAATATGGAGAGCAATTATTTTTAGATAGAAAAGAAGAGATTCAATTAGATAACTTAAACTTATTATACGTTGCATTAACAAGAGCAGAAGAACAGTTATATGTGGTTACAAAAAAACAACCTAAAGAAAAGGAGTTAAGTGATGTTACCACATACTCTGATTTGTTTATTGATTTTTTAAGATCAAGAAACGATGAGCAACAATGGTCTGATGAGCAATCAATATTTAATTTTGGAAACCCAGATAAAGTAAGTAAACAGCATTCAGGCTTTAAAGAGGAGTTTGTAATTCGTCAAGAAAAATTCATTTCATCATCATGGAAAAATCAAAATATATCAATTGTTGCGAATTCCTCTACGCTTTGGGGTACCGAACAAGGGGAGGCAATTGCATATGGTAATTTAATTCATGAAATTTTATCAAAAATAAAAACAAAGAATGATATTGATGAAATTATTGAACAATATAAGTTAGAAGGTATGCTGAATAAAGATAATGCAGCAGCAATTAAAGATGTAATTATTTTAATTGTGGAACACCCTCTATTAAAAACATACTATATAGGAACACAAATTGTTTTAAATGAGCAAGAAATTGTAACTACTGATAATCGAATCCAAATTCCAGATAGAATTCAAATTATAGATGACAAAGTAATAATTATTGATTACAAAACGGGAGTTTCAAAACAACACCACCATACACAACTTGTTAATTACGCTAAGGTTTTAGAAGAAATGAACTTTAAAGTAGATAAAAAACTTTTAGTATATATTAATGCTAAAGTTAATGTAATAGAAGTAGGTTAAAATTCAGTTATTCACTTATTTTTCAGCGTGTTAATTAAGTTAAAATTTTATGATTTTATTAGAATAATGTACTTTTTGTAGATTTTATTAGAATATTCTTTATATTTGTTTTTGAATTTAGGCTTTTAGGTCTATCTTTGTAAAAAAATTAGGAAACAATTAAATTTAAATTTTTAAAAATGAAACATTTAAGAATAGCTTTATTAGCTTTACTTGTAGTTGCAACTTACAGCAACGTAAACGCTCAGGACGAAGACAATCCTTGGGCAGTAGGCTTCGGTATTAATGCCGTAGATTTTTACCCAGTTAACTCTGCAGATTTGAAAAATGCAGGAGTAGGTGGAGGTTGGTTCAATGAGTTTTTAAACGCAGAGGATCATTACAACATTATCCCTTCTCTTTCGAGAATTACTGTAGGGAAATACCTTGATAAAGGGTTTTCTTTAGAATTAGCAGGTTCTCTTAACAGAATTAAAAACATTGGAGATATGTCTGCTAATGACTTATCTTATTACGGTGTTGATGCATCTATTAAATACAGTTTTTCAGAATTGTTTGATTCTGGAAATTTTGAGCCTTACGGTATTATTGGTGGTGGTTATACTTGGATGGATTCTGAGGGTGCTGGAACTTTAAATGGAGGTTTAGGGCTTAATTACTGGTTTAATGACCATTTTGGTTTAAACGTTCAAACACTTTACAAGCATTCTTTTGAAGATGTAAATGTATTAGCACATTTCCAACATGCTGCAGGTGTAATTATTAAATTTGGTGGTGTTGACACTGATGGTGATGGAATATATGACAAAGATGATGCGTGTCCAGAAGTATTCGGTTTAGAAGAATTTAACGGATGTCCTGATACTGATGGTGATGGAATTGTTGATTCTGAAGATGCTTGTCCAGATGCTGCAGGTACTGTAGAAATGAATGGATGTCCTGATACTGATGGCGATGGTGTTGCAGATAATAAAGATGATTGTGTAGATGTTGCGGGTCCAGCTGAAAACAAAGGTTGTCCTTGGGCAGATTCTGATGGAGATAGCGTTTTAGATAAAGATGATAAATGTCCAAACGAAGCAGGTTCAGTAGATAACAATGGTTGTCCTTGGTCTGATAAAGATGGAGATACTGTTTTAGATAAAGATGATGATTGTCCAGATGTATTTGGTGCGGTTGACAACAATGGTTGTCCAGTATTACCAGATTCTATTAAAAAAACATTAAGAGATTTTGCTAAAACAATTATTTTTGATACAGGTAAAACAAGTATTAAAGATAGTTCTGCAGATGTATTGAATGACATCGTTGCAATCTTAAACGATTACCCAAATGCTAAATTTAAGATAGAAGGCCATACAGATAGTACAGGTTCTAAAGGGTTAAATCAAAAACTATCGGAAGGTAGAGCAGAAGAAGTTATGAATTACTTATCTTCTAACGGTATTGATGCTAGTAGATTAAATTCTGCAGGATACGGAGAAAGCAAACCGCTACAATCAAATGATACAAGAGAAGGTAGAAGAGCAAACAGAAGAGTTGAAATCAACTTACAGAAATAAGAATTAATAATTAATTCAAAAAAAGCCGACTGTTCTCAGTCGGCTTTTTTATTTTTATACAATAAATCATTATTGTATGCAATCATTTCTTTCTAGGGTAGTTTCTGAAGTTCTTTTAAAAGAACAGCCGTTAATTAATTATGTTTTTGTTTTACCGAGTCAAAGGGCTTGTACTTTCTTAAAACATGAGTTAGTAGTTCAACTAACTAAAACTAGTTTTCTTCCACAAATTTTAAGTATTGAAAACTACATACAGCAACTTGCGGGAATAAATCAAATTGATTCAATCCAATTATTATTCGAATTCTATGCTGTTTATAAAAAAAACACGGCTAAGAATGAATTAGATTCGTTTGAAACGTTTTCTCAATGGGCCACCATTGTATTACAAGATTTTAATGAAGTAGATAGGCATTTGATTGATTCTAAAGACTTATTTGCTTATTTAAAAGATATTAACCGTTTAAACAATTGGACGCCAACTACGGAGCTTACCAAAAACTACTTTAAATTTTTTGAAAAACTACATTTATATTATAATGAGTTTTATAAATATTTGATTTCAATTAAAGCAGGCTATCAAGGCTTGATTTATAGAGAAGCAGAAAACAACATTCAGCATTATATAGAATGCAACAAAGATAAGCATGTCGTTTTTGTAGGCTTTAACGCCTTAAATAAGGCGGAAGAACACATCTTTCAAGAAATACTTCAAAGTGGCATAGGCTCTATTTATTGGGACGCAGATTTAAGTCAAATGACTAGTAATAGTGAAACAGGAATTTTTCTTCGGAAATATAAAAAAGAATGGCCTTATTATCAAATAAATCCGTTTAACTGGGTTGATAATTATTTAGATGAAGATAAGGATATAAATTGTGTTGCAGCAACAAAAAATGTTGGGCAATTAAAATATGTAGGTGAATTATTAGAAAAGCAAGACAATTTTAAAAACACGGCATTAGTTCTGGCAGATGAGTCTTTACTTTCATTAGCGTTGTGCTCCTTGCCAAATAAAGTTGAAAAAATAAATATTACAATGGGTTTTTCGTTAAGCGAAATACCATTAGCAAGTTTTTTTAATAGTGTTTTCAACTTATATTTAAGCCAAGAAAAACTAAACTTGATTGAGAAAAACGAATTTTATTATAAAGATATTTTAACAATTGTAAACCACCCTTCATTTTTTACTATTAGCAATAATAGTAGAGATTACACATCTAAAATAGGGAGAAGCAATCTTATCTTTCTGTCTTATAACAATCTGATAAATTTATTTAATAACGAACTAAAGGATGAGGAAATAGTTACTCTTTTATTCAATAGTAAAAAAATAGGTGTAAAAAGTATTATCCGCTTATTTATCAAAATTATAGAACTTACCAAAAAACGAGTAACTGGAATCGAAAAAGAACAGGTATTTCGTTTTTATAAAGTCTTTCAGCAATTAGAAAACTTAAATGATAAATATGACCATATTAAAAGTTTAAAAACGTTGTATCGATTTTACAATCAATTGGTTAAGAATGAAAAGCTATCTTTTCAAGGAGAGCCTTTAGAAGGGTTGCAATTAATGGGAATGCTAGAAACACGGGCAATAGATTTTGAAACAGTAATTATAACCTCTATGAACGAAGGGATTTTACCCGCTTCTAAATCAGATAAATCGTTTATACCTTTTGATGTAAAAAAACATTTTGGATTGCCAACCTATCAAGAAAAAGATGCTATTTTTTCGTATCATTTTTATAGGCTATTACATCGAGCAAAAAATATTTATTTGATATATAATACTGAAAAAGACGCCTACGGAACAGGTGAAAAAAGTAGGTTTTTGACTCAGTTAAGCCTTAGAAATAAAAATATTAAGCAGTTTATTATCAGCCAACTTGTTGAATCAGGTAAAGAAAAATTACAAATTATACCTAAAACGGAAAGTTTATGCCAACTCTTAAAGGGAATAGCGACAAAAGGTATTTCGCCATCTTCTTTAGCAACCTATATTAATAATCCAATTGATTTTTATTATCAAAAAATATTAAAAATTAGAGATGTAGATGTGGTTGAAGAAACGGTTGCCGTAAATACAATGGGAACTGTAATTCATGAAACCCTTGAGTATTTATATAAGCCATATATCAACAAATTTTTATCAGAGGAAATTATTAAAAACATGATTGCTTCTTCTGAAGATATGATAGTTTTAAATTTTAAAAGAATATATGTTAACGGAGATATTTCAAGAGGGAAGAACAAACTGATTTTTGAAGTTTCTAAGAAATACTTAGAGCGATTTTTAAAATTAGAATTGCTAGAAATCAAAAACGGAAAGAAAATTAAAATCATTGCTTTAGAACAAGAATTGTTTTGCGATCTAAAGATTGACGAATTAGATTTTCCATTAAAAATAAGAGGTGTAATTGACCGAGTTGATGAAGTAGATGGTGTACTTAGAATTTTAGATTATAAAACCGGAATGGTGAAAGCAACAGATTTAAAAATGTCAGATTTTAGTAAAATGAAGGAAGGCTATAAATACACCAAAGCATTACAAGTTATGATGTATGCATATCTATATTCAAAAAGCAACACTATTAATTTATCAGAAAACATAGAAGCAGGAATCATCTCCTTTAAAAATTTAAATAGTGGTTTTTTAAAAATGAATTTTGCTGAAGGAAAAAAAACGGACAATCAAATTACACAAGATCGGATAGATGAATTTATGATGGAATTAAAAGCAATAATCATTGAAATATTCGATAAAAATATTCCTTTTGAAGAAAATCCAGATAAAGCGTTTTAAACTAAATTCATGCAAATAACAACCAATATATTATTAGAAAATAAGCATCATAATAAACCAATTGTTACTGATGTGTTTTACAATCAAAACAACATAAAAAAACCAATAGTTATATTTTGTCATGGTTATAAAAGCTATAAAGATTGGGGCGCTTGGAATTTGGCAGCTAAGTCTTTCGCAAAAAGCAATTTCTTTTTTGTAAAATTTAATTTTTCTCATAACGGTGGAACTGCCAAAAACCCAATAGATTTTCCAGATTTAGAGGCTTTCGGACAAAATAATTTCACTATAGAATTAAACGATTTAGAAGCGATTATAGATTGGGTAACAACGAATGATGATTTCAAAAATGAAGTTGATTTAAATAATATTACACTAATTGGCCACTCTAGAGGTGGTGGAATTGTTTCAATTAAAGCATCAGAAAACAATAAAATTTCTAAAGTAATTACTTGGAACGGAGTTGCTGACTATGCTGCAAGGTTTCCAAAAGAAGAAAAACTAACGGAATGGAAAAATTCAGGAGTAATGTATATGTTAAACGGAAGAACAAAGCAAGAAATGCCACATTACTATCAGTTTTATCAAGATTTTAAAGAGAATGAAGATCGGTTGACAATCAAAAATGCAATTCAAAAATTAAATAAACCGCTTTTGATAATTAATGGAAATGCCGACACTGTTGTTATGCCAATAGAAGGAGAAATGATGCAACAATGGAATCCGAAAAACAAATGGCGAGTTATTGATGAAATGAATCATACACTTGGCAGTAAACATCCGTGGCAAGAAGCGGAATTGCCAACTCATTTAAAAAATGTAGTTCAATTAAGTATCGATTTTATTAAGGGTGTTTAATTGAATGTATCAGAAATCTGACATAACTTTTAAAGGAATAAATAAATTAGCAATTCCAGCAATTATAACCGGAATTGCAGAGCCATTATTGTCAATAACAGATACTGCAATTGTTGGAAATGTTGAAAGTTTTCCAATAGAATCATTAGCTGCTGTTGGTATTGCTGGCTCGTTTATTTCGGCCTTAGTTTGGGTTTTGGCGCAAACACGTTCCGCAATTTCGGCAACCGTTGCAAAATATTTAGGCGCAAAAAAATTACAAGAAATTGCGTCTTTACCTGCACAGATAATTGGGCTAAATATAATATTGAGTATCATTATTTATGGTGTTTCTGTTTTCTTTGTAACAGAAATTTTTGAATTATACAATGCCAAAGGAATGGTATTAGATTATTCGATTAGTTATTATAAAATTCGTGCACTCGGTTTTCCACTTACCTTATTTGTTTTTTCAGTATTCGGCGTTTTTAGAGGTTTACAAAACACGTATTGGCCAATGATAATTAGCATTGTAGGTGTTTCACTAAATGTTTTATTAGACATAATTTTGGTATATGGTATTGACGGTTTCATTCCGCCGATGCATATTGAAGGCGCCGCCTGGGCAAGTGTTATTTCTCAAAGTGTTATGGCGTTATTGGCACTAGTGTTAATGCTTAAAAAAACACCTTTTAATTTAAAGTTAGAATTAAAATTCAATAAGGAAATTAAAAATATTTTAGCAATAAGTTTCAATTTAATTATTAGGGCTGTTTCTTTAAATGTTGCGCTGATTATGGCAAGTGCATACGCTACTAAATATGGTAACGCTTATATTGCCGCACAAACAATTGCCTTTCAAATTTGGTTGTTTTTTGCCTTTTTTATTGATGGTTATGCAAGTGTAGGAAATATTGTTTCTGGAAAATTATTGGGTGAAAAAAACTATAAAAAAATGTGGATACTCAGTATTAAACTAAGTCGATATTCAATTGTGGTTGCAATAATTTTGGCAACCCTTTGTGGAATTTTTTATCAAGAAATTGGACGCCTTTTTACTAAAGAACAAGAAGTTTTACAATTATTTTATACGGTCTTTTGGATCGTATTAATTATGCAGCCTATCAATGCGATAGCCTTTGTGTTTGATGGAATTTTTAAAGGCTTGGCGGAAGCAGTAATTTTGAGGAATTTACTATTATTTGCAACTTTCTTTGGATTTGTTCCTGCACTTTTGTTAGGCGATTATTTTGATTTAAAGTTAACTGCAATATGGATTGCTTTTACAGTTTGGATGTTACTTCGAGCTGTAATTCTAATAATAAAATTCAGAAAGAAATATTTGTTTAAAAACACGTAACTTTGAACCAATGAACAAAGGAGGTATTTATATTGAAATTGCAAATAAAGTCGCAACGGTTGAGTTTTCTCATCCTGCGAGTAATAGTTTTCCAAGTTATTTATTAGAACGATTAACAAATGCTTTTAACGACCTAAGTTCTAGCGAAAAAGTAAATGTAATTATCTTAAAAAGCGAAGGAGAAAAAACGTTTTGCGCGGGTGCTTCTTTTGATGAATTAATAGCAATACAAAATTTTGAAGAAGGGAAAACATTCTTTATGGGTTTTGCAAATGTAATTAATGCCATGCGGAAATGTGAAAAGCCAATTATTTGCGCTGTTCAAGGACGTGCTGTTGGAGGAGGAGTTGGTTTAATTGCTACTTGCGATTATGTGTACGCAACAGACAAAGCAGCAATTAAATTGTCTGAACTGTCAATAGGAATTGGCCCTTTTGTAATTGCTCCAACTGTTGAAAGAAAAATAGGAGTTTCAGGATTAAGTGAGTTAAGTTTAAACCCTACCAATTGGAAAAACGCCTATTGGGCAAAAGAAAAGGGACTATATGCAGATGTGTTTGATTCCATTAAAAAAATGGAAAAACAAGTGGTTGAAGTTGCAGAAAAATTAGCAAGTTACAATCCGTCAGCAGTCAAAGAAATGAAAAAAGTTCTTTGGAAAGACACTGATAATTGGAATGCTTTGTTAGAAAAAAGAGCAGAAATAAGCGGTAAATTAGTATTGTCTGACTTTGCCAAAAATGCTTTAAAGAGGTTTAAGAAATAGAGAGGGGATGTTTTTGTAATGTCACACTGAAACTATCGAAGTGTATTAATAAAAGTAAAAAAATGAGTAAAATTAGAATCACCAAACAATTCAATTTTGAAACCGGACACGCATTATATGGTTATGATGGTAAATGCAGAAATGTTCACGGGCACAGTTATAAACTTTCTGTAACCGTAATTGGAACACCAATTTCGGATAATAACCATGTAAAATTTGGAATGGTGATTGATTTTTCTGACTTAAAAAAGATTGTAAAAGAAGATATTGTGGATGTTTTTGATCATGCAACTGTTTTCAACAAGAACACGCCTCACGTAGAATTGGCAAAAGAATTATCAGACAGAGGGCATCATGTAATTTTGACAGACTATCAACCAACCAGTGAAATGATGATTATTGATTTTGCTCAAAAAATTAAAATGAGATTGCCAGAAAAAATTCATTTATTTTCGTTGAAACTGCAAGAAACGGAGACATCGTTTGCTGAGTGGTTTGCATCGGATAATTAAGCGTTACTTTCCGTTAAACTCACTCATTGTATTTGCAATGCCAGCAGTGCCGAAAGACGTAATTAATTTTGCCGCAATAGGAAGCCTTTCTATTAGTTGACTTTCTTCGTCTTTACTCCATTCACTTAATACAAAATCAACTTGTCTCCCTTTTGAATAGTTTGCGCCAACTCCAAATCTAAAGCGCGCATATTTTGTAGTATTCAGCTTTTCTTGAATGTCTTTTAATCCATTATGCCCACCATCACTACCTTTTGTTTTTAATCGAATAGTTCCAAAATCGATATTTAAATCATCCGTAACTACTAAAATATTATCAACAGTAATTTTTTCTTTTGTCATCCAATATTTAACTGCTTTTCCACTTAAGTTCATATAAGTTGATGGTTTTAACAGCACAAAAGTTCTTCCTTTAAACCGAAATGAAGTTATATCTCCTAATTTATCCGAAGAAAAAGAAACACCTTCTTCCTTTGCCAAATAATCTAGAATTCTGAATCCTATATTATGGCGTGTATCCGTATATTTTTCACCAATATTTCCAAGTCCGATAATTAGATATTTCTTCATAGGATCAATTGTTTCGATTTCAGATTTGAATAGCTTATTAAATAATGAAAATAACATCATCTTGTAAAAATAAAAAAAGCACCACAATATGTGATGCTTTATAAATACATTTTTAAAAGAATTTATTCTTTAGCAGCTGCTTCAGTAGCAGCTTCTGCTCCTTCTTCTTCAGTTCCTCCTTCACCTCCTTCACCTTCTTCGCCTTCTTCGCCTTCTTCATCTTCAGCAGCAACAGCAGTACGAGCCATTGCAACTCTTACGATTGCCATATTATCTGGATGTAAGAAATCTAACTTATCGTCTTTAACATCAGCAATAGAAACGTTATCTCCAATTTTAAGTGGTGTAATATCAACACCAATAAAGTTAGGGAAATCTTTTGGCAACGCACGAACACTTAATTTACGGTTTGTAAATAAAAGCCTTCCTCCGTTTAGTACCCCTTTAGAACTTCCTGATAATTTAACAGGAATTGTCATTGTTACTAGTTTTCCAGCAAATAACTGATAAAAGTCAATGTGTAAAATTTTGTCAGTTACAGGGTGAAATTGGATATCTTGTAAAATAGCGTCGAAAGATTCTCCGCTTTCAAGTTCAATCTTTGCAGTATGTACATTTGGAGTGTACACCAAGTTTTTGAACGCTTTCTCATTAGCTGAAAAGTGTAAAGCTTGTTCTCCTCCGTATAAAACGCAAGGCACCTTTCCAGCATTACGTAAGGCTTTAGTCGAAACTTTACCTACGCTTTCTCTTTTGGATCCATTGATCGTGATTGATTTCATTCGTATTATTTATTT
>CAZUFO010000041.1:0-17272 GCA_964619615.1 uncultured Lutibacter sp.
TCTGTTTGGTGCGCTATAAAATTCTTCTTTGCAAATTTTACTGCTATTACTTCTAAATAATTTTAGCTTCCTTCTATTATAAACAGAGCGTTCAATCTTACTTTTTAAATCAATTGAAATCTCTCTAAATAATTGACATTCATTATCAATACTCATATATTCTGCTGTTAAATTCATAGCAATTAATTCTATGTCTTTGAGTTTTGGCTTCCTTTTTTGTTTTAAAAAATGTTCTTTTCAGTAATAGACTTTAATCCTTCTAAAATTCTATTGTAATTTGCTTTAAAATTGCTCATGTATTTAATTATTTGATACTCAAATAATTATACGGATTTAATGAGTCAATGAACAACTTTTTACATGTAATTATTAATGCACAACGGGTTAATTATATTCTTTTTAAACCAAAAAAACATCCGTCAATAACGGATGCTTTTAATATTATTCAACAAAAATTTTATTGCTTCACTTCGGTTGGTTTGTAATTAAATAAATAGTCAATATCCATTTCATGTACTTCACCTAATTTAGACAATGCTTCCATATCTAAATCTTTTTTATTACCAATTACTGAAACTGAATAATCTTGTCCTTTCACATTATTATTAAAGAAATTACTCACATCTTCCATTGTCATTTCTTTAATTTCATTATACATTTCTTCTCTATTATCATAATCAAAACCTCTTCGTTTCAAACTTTCATAGGTCCAAAAAATATTTGATTTCGTAATACGTTGCGCAGCAATTTTTTTAATAGCTGCTTCTTTGGCTATCTGAAATTGATCTTCAGAAGTTGGCATGTCATTCATTAATTCTAACATGGCATCCACCGCTTGTGGTAATTTATTGGCTTGTGTACCAATATAAGCAAACACAATATCATTTTTCCCCTTTTTAGAAGCGGATCTATAACCAGCTTGTACAGCATATGCCAATGATTTTGATTCTCTTATTTCTTGAAAAACAATTGATGACAAACCGCTACCGAAGTATGAATTAAAAACATTTGCCAACGCCATTTTCTTTGGATCAAATTCTTGACCTCTAGCATCAAATACAATTTCTGCTTGTACCATATCGAAGTCAACCATGTACACATTATTACCTGTAGCTATTTGTGTGTATTCAACTGCAGGCGGGTAATCTTTAAGTTCAGCAGGTACTTTATGCAACTTATTTAATGAAGTAATTGACGCATCAACATCATTACCATAATAAAATATACGATGTTTAAAATTACTCAAGTCATTAATTATAGTAACTAATTCTGAAGGATTCATTGCTAATAATTCATCAGCAGTGATAATATTTCTCAAACGTGAATTTTCACCATATTGTGCATACGCTCTCAAACCATTAAAGAGAATATTTCCTTTTTGAGTTTTCCCATCTTTACGACTTTTTAAAATACTAGCCACATATTTATCATAAGCTTCTTGATCTACAACTGCGTTTGACATTAAATGTTCTAATAACTCTAAACCTGGTTCAAAATTTTCTTGAAGCCCAGAAATAGAAACATATGACCTTTCGTTACCAGTATTAACACTATAACTAACACCCAACTTATAAAACTCTTTTGCTAATTCTTCTGCTGAGTATTTATCCGTTCCTAAAAACTCTAAATAACCAACTGCTAAGGCTAATTTCTTATCATGGTCTTTACCCATATCAAAAATAACATTCAAATCGAATAAATCATTTCTTTTATTTTCGATATGCGAAACTTCAATCCCGCTTTTAAGATTTGATTTTTGAATCTCCTTTTTATAATCAACAAATAATGGCTGTAATTCTTCAGATTCTATTTTATTGAACGCTGCTAAGAAGTCAGATTGCGCACCTCTATTTAATTGAATTGGTGTAATACCTGGATTTTTTACTTTAACAATACCTTCATCAACACCTTGTCTTTTATAAACTATTACATAATTATCTTTGAAAAAATTATTTGCATAGGCAACTAGTTCTTCTTTTTTAATTTTTCTCAAATCGTCTAAGAATTTCACTTTAGCATCCCAATTTTCAAAATGTACAAATGCATTATAGTATGAAGAAGCCAATGCTGTAGAACTTTCGTATTGCTTTGTTTGATTTAATTTTAAATCGTTTATAACTGCATCTAGCATCCAATCTTCAAACTCACCTTTTTTAACTTTATCAATTTGGGCTAAAATCAACTCTTTAACTTCATCTAATGTTTGCCCTTCTTTTGGTGATGCATCAAAAGCAATCATCCCATAATCATTTAAGAAGTAAGTCCAAGAACTTGCACTTTGAACCATTTTTTTCTGATTCAAATTCAAGTCAATTAATCCCGCACTACTATTGGTCAATAACATATCAATCAGAGTAATGTATTTTTCATCTTCACTTCCTATTCCATTTTGGCTTCTAAAAGCAAATGATATTGTTTCACTTGTGGGACCAAATACTTCTTTTGTAACAATACTAGTTAGTGGTTCTTCTTTTGGTAATACTGGATGAACTACTTCTTTATTCTTCAATTTCCCAAAAGTTGCATCCACTTTTTGTATTGTAGAATCAAAATCGATATCACCAACTAATACTAATGCCATATTATTTGGCACGTAATATTTGTTAAAATAATTATTAATATCAATCATTGAAGGGTTTTTTAAATGCTCGGAGGTTCCTATTGTAGATTGTTGCCCATAAGGATGCGTAGGGTAAATCCCTGACATTAAGGCATAAAACTGCTTTCTAGGGTCACTATCTAATGCTCTATTAAATTCTTCATAAACGGCTTCTAATTCTGTATGAAACAATCGCAACACCAATTGACTGAATTTTTCGCTTTCTAATTTTAAAAACTTATCCAATTCATTTGCTGGTATTTTATTATGGTAAACGGTTTCTTCCGCAGAAGTATGTGCATTTGTGCCTGTAGCACCTAATGAAGAAACCATTTTGTCGTACTCATTAGCAATTGCATAACCAGAAGCTATATAAGAAACGCTATCAATTTGTTTATAAATTGCTTCTTTTTTTGCTACATCTGCTTCTGCTCTATGTAATTCATACAAATCAGAAATTTGAGCAATATATTCTTTCTCTGTTTCCCAATCTGAAGTACCAAATTCATCAGTACCTTTAAATACCATATGTTCTAAGTAATGTGCCAATCCTGTACTTTCTTTTGGATCGTAACTAGAACCTGCTCTAACTGCAACATAAGTCTGTATTCTTGGCTCGTCGTTATTTTGGCTTAAATACACTTTTAGTCCGTTTTCTAATGTATATAATCGTAATCCTGTTGGGTCATTTTCTACGGTTTCATAGTTGTAACCGTTCTCATCAGTATGAGAATTTGTTTCATAACTAGTTCCTTTTGGTGTACAACTAACAATTAATAGTGAGATGGTTAGTACCATCAAAAAGCTTATTTTTTTCATTTTAATTTAAATTTGGTTTATAAATAAAAAAGTCTGTTCCAAATATACTTCGGAACAGACTTTTAACAAAATTTTTATGTTTTTATTAAGACTTATTTAACACTTCAGCCACCTTTTTTCCAATCTCGGCTGGAGAGTCAACAACATGAATTCCGTTGGCTCTTAAAATAGCCATTTTTGCTTGTGCGGTATCATCATCACCTCCAACAATTGCACCTGCGTGCCCCATCGTTCTTCCTTTCGGTGCAGTTTGCCCAGCAATAAAGCCAACTACTGGTTTTTTATTTCCGGTTGCTCTAATCCATTTTGCAGCATCTGCTTCTAATTGCCCGCCTATTTCTCCAATCATAACAATTGCTTCAGTTTCATCATCATTCATTAATAACTCAACCGCTTCTTTAGTGGTCGTTCCAATAATTGGATCTCCTCCAATACCAATTGCTGTGGATATTCCAAAACCTTGTTTTACCACTTGATCAGCAGCTTCATACGTTAATGTACCAGATTTTGAAACAATACCTATATTACCTTTTTTAAATATGAAGCCTGGCATAATTCCAACTTTTGCCTCATCAGGCGTAATTACTCCTGGGCAATTTGGCCCCACCAATCTACAGTCTTTACCGTCGATATAACTTTTAACTTTTACCATATCAGCAACAGGAATTCCTTCAGTGATACAGATAATTACTTTAATTCCTGCTTCTGCAGCTTCCATAATTGCATCTGCAGCGAATGCTGGCGGAACAAAAATAATAGAAACATTTGCTTGTGCATTTTCAACAGCATCTGCAACTGAATTAAAAACCGGACGGTCTAAATGCGTTTGACCACCTTTACCTGGTGTAACACCTCCAACAACATTGGTGCCATATTCAAGCATTTGAGTTGCGTGAAACGTACCTTCACTACCAGTAAAACCTTGCACTATAACTTTTGAATCTTTATTAACGAGAACACTCATTGTATCTATATTTTGTGAATTATTAATCTAATTTTGAATTGCAAAAATAACTGATTATTCTGATAAACAGCAAAAATGAAAGTCAATTTTTAAGAATTTAATTGTTTTCTTAAAAAGGCGATTTCTTTTAGTTGTTGCCTTGCTTCTTGTATTGGATTACCAGCATAAACCTTCCCCCCTTCAATCGATTTTGTAACTCCAGTTTGACCTAAAACAACTGCTTTTTTACCAATTGTAATATCACTTCTAATTCCAACTTGCCCCCATAAAGTAACTTCATCTTCAATACGAACACAACCAGCAATACCAACCTGTGAAGCAATTAAACATTTTTTACCAATAACTGTATCGTGCCCAATTTGTACAAGGTTATCAATCTTGGTTCCTGCTCCAATAATCGTTTCGCCTGAAACACCTCTATCAATGGTACAATTAGCACCAATATCAACATTGTCTTCCAATACAACTTTACCTCCAGAAATCAATTTATCAAATCCTTTTGGTCTATTTTTATAGTAAAAAGCATCGCTCCCTAAAACAGTTCCTGAATGAATTGTTACATTATTTCCAATAATGCAATTGTCATTAATAGTTACATTGGCATGAATCAAACAATTAACTCCAATAACAACATGATTACCTATAAAAACATTTGGTTGTATAATTGAATCGTTTCCAATCTTTGCAGATTCTGAAATAGATTTATTAGCAAACTGAAATGAATTAAAGTGATTTGTTAGTTTGTTAAAATCGCGAAAAGGATCATCAGAAATTAATAGGGCTTTCCCTTCTGGGCACTCCACATCTTTATTAATTAAAATAATGGTTGCGGCAGATTGTAATGCTTTATCGTAATACTTTGGGTGATCTACAAAAACAACATCTCCAGGTTCAACCACATGAATTTCATTCATTCCAAAAACAGGAAAATCATCAGCACCCATAAATTTGGCGTTGATGATCTCTGCAATTTGTTTTAATGTTTGCTTCTTTTGAAACTTCATTATGACTTAACTCGTTCTTGATACAACCCTTTTTCTGTAGTCACTTTTATCTTGTCTCCTTCGTTAATAAACAACGGTACATTTATTCTTGCACCTGTTTCAACAGTAGCAGGTTTTGTAGCATTTGTTGCTGTATTCCCCTTAACACCAGGTTCTGTATGTGTAACTTCTAAAACTACACTTAATGGCATTTCTACAGATAAAGGCATATTGTCTTCAGAATTGATAATTACGATCACTACTTCACCTTCTTTCAATAAATCTGGCGCATCTAATACTTGTTTCTCAAGCGTTATTTGGTCATAATCAACTGTATTCATAAAATGGTACGTATTACCATCTGCATATAAATATTGAAACTTATGTGTTTCTACTCTTACATCCTCAATTTTTCTTCCCGCAGGGAACGTGTTATCTATCACTTTCCCATTGGTAACACTTTTTAATTTTGTTCTTACAAACGCGGGGCCTTTCCCAGGTTTTACATGTAAAAACTCTATTACTTTGTATATGTCGTTATTGTATTTCATACACAATCCATTTCTAATATCTGATGTACTTGCCATTTTTAAACTTAATTTAATTTTTAATTGGTGGTATATCCTTTCATGATACCACGCTGTGAATTTTTTATAAATTGAATAATTTCATCTCTCTCAGTAGTTGCTTCCATTTCTGCCTCAATAATTCCCAAAGCTTGAGAGTTATTATATGTTTTTTGATATAAAATTCTATAAATATTTTGAATTTCTCTAATTTTTTCAGTTGAAAAACCTCTTCTTCTCAATCCGATTGAATTGATACCAACATAAGATAAAGGTTCTTTTGCTGCTTTTGTATATGGAGGTACATCTTTACGAACTAATGACCCTCCAGAAACCATTGCATGATCTCCAATATGTATAAATTGATGAATAGCAGATAAACCGCCAATAATAGCATGCTTACCAATAATAACATGACCTGCTAACGCAACACCATTTACAATAATTGCGGAATCACCCACCACACAATCATGTGCAATGTGAGCGGTTGCCATAATCAAACAATCATTTCCTATAACCGTTTTACCAGAAGCATTTGTACCTCTATTAACAGTAACACATTCTCTAATAGTAACATCATTTCCAATCACTGTTAAAGAATCTTCTCCTTCAAACTTTAAATCTTGTGGAATTGCTGAAATAACGGTGCCAGGAAAAATTCTACAATTTTTACCAATTCTTGCACCTTCCATAATGGTTACATTTGAACCAATCCAAGTCCCCGAACCAATTTTAACATTATTATGAATGGTTGTAAAAGGTTCTACAACAACATTACGTGCGATTTTTGCTCCTGGATGAATATATGCTAACGGTTGGTTCATAATTTTTATTTTTTTGCTATTTGTGCCATTAGTTGCGCTTCTGCAACTAATTTATTGTTTGCATAAGCGTAGGCTTGCATATGACAAATTCCTCTTCTAATTGGAGAAATTAACTCGCAGCTAAAAATTAAAGTGTCTCCTGGTATAACTTTTTGCTTAAACTTCACATTATCCATTTTCATGAAAAAAGTTAAGTAATTATCTGGATCAGGAACGGTACTCAACACTAAAACACCGCCACATTGTGCCATTGCTTCAACCTGTAAAACACCTGGCATTACAGGTGCTTCTGGGAAGTGCCCAACAAAAAAGGATTCATTCATGGTAACATTTTTCATCCCAACAACACTCGTTTCTGTCAAATCTAAAATTCTATCAATTAATAAAAAAGGGGGTCTATGTGGCAAAATACTCATGATTTTCTGAATATCCATTAATGGAGGCAGATTCAAATCAAACTGAGGCATTTTATTTCTTTTTTCTGTTTTAATAATTTTTGCTAACTTCTTAGCAAAAAGAGTATTTACCATGTGCCCTGGTTTAGTAGCAATAATTTTCCCTCTAATTCGAGTTCCAACCAATGCTAAATCACCAACTACATCCAACAATTTATGTCTTGCAGCTTCATTTGCCCATCTTAATGTTAGGTTATCTAATATTCCGTTTGGTTTTACATTCAAACTTTTTTTATTAAATATTTTCTTCAAACGTTCAATCGTTGCTGTCGAAATTTCTTTATCAACATAAACAATCGCATTGTTTAAATCTCCTCCTTTAATTAAATCATTATCCAATAACATTTCTATTTCATGTAAAAAACTAAATGTTCTTGCTTCTGAAATTTCATTTTTAAAATCAGATAATTTTTCTAAAGTAGCATTTTGTGTACCCAAAACTTTTGTACCAAAATCTACTATGGTTGTTACTTGATATTCATCTGCTGGCATTAAAATAATTTCGCTACCTGTTTCAGGATCTTTATATGAAATAATATCTTTAACAATATACTCTTCAACAGTAGCGTCTTGTTCAACAATTTCTGCTTTTTCAAGCGCTTCAACAAAAAATTTTGAAGAACCATCCATTATTGGGGGCTCTGCTGCATCAATTTCAATTAAAATATTATCTATACCAAGCGCATAAACTGCAGCCAAAACATGCTCAGAAGTATTAACATTTACTCCGTTTTTTTCAAGGTTTGTACCTCTTTGTGTATTTGTTACATATACGGCTGAGGCTTCAATTACAGGCTTCCCCTCTAAATCTACACGAGAAAATGCATAACCAAAGTTAATTGGAGCGGGTTTAAAAGTCATTGTAACTTTATTCCCAGTATGTAATCCAACACCCGATAAAGAAACTTCGTTTACTATAGTTTTTTGATTCTGACTCATTACTTTTCTTTTAATTCTTTTAGTTCTTTTTCTAATTTGTGTATTGATGCCACTAATTTTGGTAAATTTCTGAAATGTATATATGATTTATTCCAATCCATAAAATTAAAGGCGTGTGAACCTTGCACAACTGCATTATCTTTTAAATTCTTTCCAACTCCAGATTGCGCTTGAATTCTAACATTGTTGCCTATAGTTAAATGACCCGCAAAACCTACCTGACCTCCTATTTGACAACCTGACCCAATTTTTGTAGAGCCAGCAATTCCTGTTTGAGAAGCAATTACGGTGTTCTTACCAATTTCAACATTATGAGCAATCTGAATTTGATTATCTAACTTCACTCCTTCTCTAATTATTGTAGAACCTAAGGTTGCTCTATCGATAGTTGTACAGGTGCCAACATCAACATTATCTTCAATTATTACATTCCCAATTTGAGGTACTTTACTATAAACTCCTTTTTCATTAGGCACAAAACCAAAACCATCCGCTCCAATTACGGAACCTGAATTTATCATACAATTTTTTCCAATTTGTGATTCATAATAAATATGAACGCCACTAAATACAGTTGTGTTTTTACCAATAACTACATCATCACCTATATAAGTATTTGGATAAATCTTACAGTTATCACCTATAACCGAATTCTCACCAATATAGGCAAATGCACCTATATAAACATTCTTGCCAACTTTGGCTGAATTACTAATAAAGTGAGGGTTTTCTCTTCCAGTTTTTGAGGTTTTATGTTCATTATAAAACGCTAGTAGTTTAGAAAACGATTTATACGCATCATCAACTTTCAACAATGTTGCGCTTATCTCTTTTTCTGGCACAAAAGATTTATTTACAACAACTACACTTGCATTTGTTGAATAAATATAAGGTGTGTATTTTGGATTTGACAAAAAAGTAAGAGATCCTTCTTGTCCTTCTTCAATTTTAGATAGTGTTGACACCTCAATATCTGAGTCCCCAACGATTTCTCCTTCTAAAATTTCTGCGATTTGGCTTATTTTAAATTTCATTAATTGCAAAAGTATGAAAATTCTACTCGGTATTAAAACCAAGTTTTAGGATAACAAATAAAATGTTTTACTACGGGCGTTGAAAGCGCTTGCAGATTCAAGTGATCAGATGCTGCGGCCGTCTCTTTTAAATCACCATTTTTATACAAAATATGTATTTGATTTTTTTCTGAATTATACGCTTGATTCGAGATAGTACCAGTAATAAAAAAGTAAGGCAATTCTTGATTAGATAAGTTATACTTTTCTTTTACCTGTTCTTTTAAGGTGTTAATAAACTGAAAATCAAACTCTTCATTTTGAATCTCTATTTTCATCAATTTTCTATCAATCAACATTTTGCATAAATAAGACAATATTTTATCGCTACAATTTACCCAATCTTTAATTGCTGATAAAACATCATAATCGTCTAATTGAGAAAAAATAGTTAGTGTTTTAGAATCAAAGTTTGAAGCGTTAATCTTATTTGTTAAAAAATAGTTTAATGCTTTACTAGAATTTAATTCTTCACCGTCTAAAATTAATTCTTTTGCTCGCTTTAATATCTTTACCAAAATGTTTTCAGCAACAATACCTGTTTTATGCAAATATACTTGCCAATACATTAACCTTCTAGCAATTATAAATTTTTCTACAGAATAAATTCCTTTTTCTTCAACAACTAATTCATCATTTTTTACATTTAGCATTACAATCAAACGCTCAGAATTAACATTCCCTTCCGAAACGCCGGTATAAAAACTATCACGCTTTAAATAATCAAGTCGATCCATATCTAACTGACTACTAATTAATTGGTGTAAAAAATTGCGATGATAATTTCCTTTAAAAATCTCTATTGCTAACGATAATTGCCCCTTAAATTCATCATTCAAAGCTTCCATAAACTTTAAAGAAATTTCTTCATGACTAATACCAGTAACAATACTATGTTCTAAAGCATGAGAAAATGCACCATGCCCAATATCGTGTAATAAAATTGCCACATAAACAGCATTTTCTTCATCATCAGATATTTCTACATCTTTAAATCGCAATACACGTACAGCCTTTTGCATTAAATGCATCGCACCAATTGCATGATGAAAACGTGTATGATGCGCACCTGGGTAAACCATGTAAGACAAACCCATTTGTGAAACCCTTCTTAATCGTTGAAAATAAGGATGTTCTATTAAATCGAAAATTAATGCATTCGGAATTGTAATAAAACCGTAAATTGGGTCGTTTAGAATCTTGAGTTTGTTCGTTTTTTTAGCGGTCAAAATGATAATTTATTGTTAAATGAGGTCTCGACTGTGCTCGACCATACATTTTAATACTACTTTGTCCTCTCGAGTGCGACCGAAAGGTTGTTTTTTAAATCATTGAATTTTCAATTATTGAAACTTCAATTTAACACAAATATAAGAATAAGTATGAGCAATATACACATTTTATGGGTTGATGATGAAATAGATTTATTAAAGCCACATGTTATTTTTCTTGAAAAGAAAAATTATAAAGTAACCACCTGTACCAATGGAACTGATGCCATTGATATGATACAAGATGAAAATTTTGATGTTGTTTTTTTAGATGAAAACATGCCTGGAATTTCTGGGTTGGAAACACTTATAGAGATTAAATCTAAAAATGCAAACCTTCCTATTATAATGATCACCAAAAGTGAGGAAGAATATATAATGGAGGATGCTATTGGAAATAAAATTGCTGATTACCTTATAAAACCTGTGAATCCAAATCAGATATTATTGAGTTTAAAAAAGAATTTAGACCATTCTAGATTGGTATCAGAAAAAACAACTTCCAATTACCAGCAAGAATTTAGAAAAATAGCTATGGATTTATCGATGGTAAATTCTTATGAAGAATGGGCAGAATTGTATCAAAAATTAGTGTATTGGGAAATTGAACTTGAAAACATTAATGACCAAGGAATGATTGAGATTCTAGAGAGTCAAAAGCAAGAAGCAAATTCACAATTCTTTAAATTCATCAAAAGAAACTATCAAGATTGGTTAGAAGATGATGACAAACCAACCATGTCTCACACACTGTTTAAAGATTGCGTTGTTCCAAATTTAGATTCAAAAAACGGAACACTACTCGTAGTAATTGATAATTTACGCTATGATCAATGGCGAATGATGGAGCCTTTAATTTCTGAGTTTTATAAAAAAACAAAAGAGATTCCATTTTACAGTATTTTACCAACAGCAACACAATACTCAAGAAATGCCATTTTTTCTGGATTGATGCCTTTAGAAATGGAAAAAATGTATCCTAATTATTGGAGAAATGATACCGATGAGGGAGGAAAGAATTTATATGAAAACGAGTTTTTAACAGAACAAATTAGAAGATTGGGGCTTAATATTAAACATGAGTATTTTAAAATTACCAATTTAAAAGCTGGAAAACAATTGGCAGATTCTTATAACTCAACCAAAGAAAACGACTTAACAGTTATTGTATATAATTTTGTAGATATGTTATCACATGCCAAAACAGAAATGAATGTTATTAAAGAATTAGCTGATGATGACAAAGCATATCGTTCATTGACAATGAGTTGGTTTCAAAATTCGCCATTGTTAGAAATTATTCAAAAGGCACAGCAACTCGGGCAAAAATTAATAATTACAACCGATCATGGAACAATAAATGCGAAAGCACCAACAAAAGTAATTGGTGATAAAAATATCAGCTCGAATTTAAGATACAAAACAGGTAAAAGCCTTTCGTATAATGATAAAGATGTATTTGCAGTAAAAAACCCTAAAGATATTCACCTTCCATCTACAAGCATGAATAGTTCGTTTATTTTTGCAAAAGAAGACCTCTTTTTTGCGTACCCAAACAATTACAACCATTTTGTGAAATACTATAAAGACACCTATCAACATGGGGGAATATCATTAGAAGAAATGATAATTCCATGTGCGATTTTAGAACCGAAATAGAGCGATTAAAATAACTTGTCATTCCTGCGAAGGTAGGAATGACATAATCAAAAAACTCAAACTAATTTAATGAAACAACAGTACAACCTTCAAGAACTTCCTGAAATTGCTAAAAACATTCTTAAAACTATAAATGGAAGAGTTGTATTATTTAATGGCGAAATGGGTGCTGGAAAAACAACGCTCATTAAAGAATTAGTAAAACAACTAGGCGCCGATGACGTTGCGAGTTCTCCCACGTTTTCTTTGGTGAATGAATACCAAACTAAGTCCGGACAAACAATTTATCATTTTGATTTTTACCGAATCAATTCAGAAGAGGAAGCCTACGATATTGGAATTGAAGATTATTTTAACAGCAATGCATGGTGTTTTATTGAATGGGGAGAAAAAGTTGAAAATTTACTACCTTTAAACATTATAAATGTCAATATTAATATTTTAAGTGAACATCAACGAACCATAGAAATAACCTATGAGTAAAAAAATTACTTCACCATTTAGCAAAGAACAACTAATGCCTCAAGCAGAAATGCTTGAAATAAAACGTCGAAAAGACGATTTATTTATTGGCGTTCCTAAAGAATCATACACACAAGAAAAAAGAGTCTGTTTAACTCCCGATGCGGTGGCAGCACTAACTGCACACGGTCACAGAGTTGTGGTAGAAAGCGGAGCAGGATTGGGTTCTAACTTTACAGATATTGAATATTCAGAATCTGGAGCAAAAATCTCTCAGGATGTAAAAGAAGCCTTTGCTTGTAATATTATATTGAAAGTTGAGCCACCATCCTACGATGAAATTGATATGATGAACCCTCAAAGTGTATTATTTTCTGCATTGCAATTAAAAACGCAAACAAAAAAATATTTCAAATCATTGGCACAAAAAAGAATTACAGCGGTCGCTTTTGATTTTATTAGAGATGACCAAGGAACGTATCCTGTTGTAAAATCTTTAAGTGAAATTGCGGGTATCGCATCTATATTAATTGCGAGTGAAATTATGAGTTCTAGTGATAACGGAAATGGGTTGTTGCTTGGTAATATTAGTGGTGTTCCGCCTACTGATGTTGTTATTTTAGGCGCAGGAACTGTTGGTGAGTTTGCAGCAAGATCCGCTTTAGGATTAGGCGCACGTGTAAAAGTATTCGATAATTCTTTATCAAAATTAAGACATATTCAAAAAAGTTTAGGAAACCTAATTTACACCTCAACCGTGCAACCAAAAACATTACAAAAAGCATTGATGCGCTGCGATATTGCTATCGGTGCAATTAGAGGTAAAACACGCTCACCAATTTATGTAACAGAGCAAATGGTGGAGAACATGAAACAAGGTGCAGTGATTGTTGATGTTAGCATTGACCGTGGTGGTTGCTTTGAAACTTCGGAAGTAACAAACCATAAAAAACCTACGTTTGAAAAACATGGCGTTATTCATTATTGCGTACCAAACATTCCATCAAAATATTCTAGAACCGCCTCAGTATCAATTAGTAACATATTTACTCCTTACCTATTAAATATTAGCGAAGAAGGCGGATTCGAAAATGCTGTGAGATTTAATAAAAGTCTGCAAAAAGGTATGTATTTTTACCATGGAATTCTAACCAATAAATCAGTTGCTGATTGGTTTGGATTACCATTTAGAGATATAAACTTATTGATATTATAGTATGAAACTTTTGAAGCGCTTTTTTTATTTCGGAATGGGATTGTTTGTTGGATCCATTTTTGTTTGGTTTATTTGGGAGAAAAAAGATGTACAATTTGATTATATGCCAAATGCACGCGTTTTAAAAAATATTAGAACGGATGTTCGTTTATTTTCTAATGAAGCAACAAATAATATGACTACGATTGGTTTGGATTCAATCGATATTTCTTCCATTTTGAAAAACGGCAATGTAGATTTTGGTGAAAGTTCACCAAGAGAAAAACCGTGTAAAATTTATGTTGTTAATGGAAAAACAAAAAAGAAAAACATCAAATTGACTATTATAAAATGTGATACTGTTTCAACAATTGATAAAGTGAATTTAAAATCAAACTAGTTATTCTCCTCAATATAACGCTCCTTAATCTTTTTAATACTTTTAATTGTTTTTTCCATCCACTCCACTTTTTTAAAAAATTTCTCTTCTTCAGTCAGTTGCCATTGAATGTCTGAATTATGAAGTCTGCTTGAAACCGATTGCAAAACAATTGCTGCTGCAACAGACACATTTAAACTTTCCGTAAAGCCAAACATCGGTATTTTAAGAAAGCCATCTGCTTGTTCCATCATCATGTCTGAAACACCTTCTTTTTCTACTCCAAATACAAAAGCGGATTTCTTTGTAATATCAAAATCGTGCAATACACAGGAATCATTATGAGGTGTTGTTGCAATAATTTGATAGCCTTTATTTTTAATTGCATCAATACAATCTTGTGTATTGTGTTGTTTTTCTCGATAGCGATGAAAATCTAACCATTTTTGAGACCCTTTCCCTACTTGGTTAGACATATAACTCTTGTATTTATTTTCGATGATATGCACATCCTGAATTCCGAAAATTTCACAACTACGAGCCACGGCACTCGTATTATGTTTTTGATATAAATCTTCTAAAATCACGGTAAAGTGACGGGTTCTCTGCTCTAAAATTCGATCAAATGTATTTTGTCGTTTTTCTGAAAGAAATGCAGTTAAAAAATTAGCGTAGTGTTGCTCTTGTTTTGTCATGAAACAAATATATAAAAATGTTTATTTGTGGATATGCTTATTTGGTTGTTCTATTTTTGGTAGCATTGTCATTCCTGCGAAAGCAGGAATCCAGGACCAACTGAGTATAGATTCCTGCTTTCGCAGGAATGACAAGTTTAAACAAGTACTGCCAAAGGTTAACTACTTATTATTTTAAAAACAGCTTCATATAATTCTCCTTTCGAAATTGAACTTCCTTTTTCAATCAAATCAAATATTTCGAGATTACGATCTTTTAAGTATGGTTTTTGACCTTTAAAGTAATCGATTGCATCATCATTTGAATTATCAATAAACCAAGTATAATCCGTTGGTTTCAAAAAATCAAAATCCGTTTTATTTACCTTCACAACTATTCGTTGAATCTCTGAATCATCACATCTAAATAAATTTAAACTATCAGATGAAAAGTGTTCTAAATAGTTTGTCTTTGTCAAAACATCATCCCAAACAACATCACTAAATAGGTTCATTTCTTGTTCAGCAACATCAGGTGTATCCCTTTTTATTTCATTCCATTCTTTAACATCAATTTGTTGTGTTGCTAAAAACTTAGCAAACTCTTGGTGCAATTCTTCAAACTGTTCTTTTGTTAATTGTCTGTATTTCATTTTGATTTTATTAAAAATAAAAACCGCCTACAAAAGTAGGCGGTTCAAAGATATTACTTTTAACTTTTTTTAGAAAATATATCTTAAGCCAAATTGCACTTGCCATCTAGATGCTAAGCTAATATCATATGCATATGTTTCGGTTATATTTCCATCAAAATTATAGGTTGGGTTTCCAGTTCCATCAACAGACACACCAATTGGCTGAACTGCATCTGGTTGTTGAATTAACCCCCAATCTGAGCTGATCAAATTACCTAAGTTTAAAACATCTATACTAAATTGAATAGAATTATCATTTCCTAAAGTCAATTCTTGAATAAACTTCATGTCAATTTTTCCTTTCCAAGGTGCTAATGCTCCATAACGCTCAAAATATTTACCTCTATTATCACTCATGTAATCATCTTGCTGAATAAATGCCTCAAAAGCTGCAGCTTGACCTGGAGCTACAAAGTTCATTTGAGTAACTTCTGTAGATGTAGGAATATATATTAAATCATTTAAGTTAGATCCATCACCGTTGATATCGCCTGCATAAGTATAGTTATAACGACCTCCTTGTGCATATTCTAACACTCCTGATAATGATGTATCCCATTGGCCTTTACTTCCATAAGTCCAAGTTTTAGAAACAACTCCAATAAAACGATGTGTGTCACCATATTTAGAATGCGATAAAACTGCATCATTAGCGTTACCAACAACCGGATTAAATGCAAATGCATCACCAGTAATTTCAGCCTCAATTGAATTAACACTTTGAGAGTTTAAGTAGTTATATGCTAAACTTGCATAAATGCCATTGCTAAATGTTTGTTTAGCACTAACGGTTCCGTTAAATGTCCACCCTTTATCAGAATTTGTAAATACATAAGCAGCATTTCCAACATCTGAAGCGGCATAAATTTCTCTATTATCTACACCTTGTAAAGTAGCCGAAGGAGCTTTTAATCCCCAGTTTTGAACATGAGCACCGTTTATATCTTTAGTGTAAGAAAGATCACCAGTTAAAATCAACCCTTTTTCAAATTTCTTATCAAAACCTAAGCTTGTTCTCCAAACTGTTGGGAATTTAAAATCTGGATCAACAACTTGATAAAACCATACATTAGGGTTCCCTATTTGGTTTCCTAACCATACAAATGGAAAACGACCTGTAAAGATTCCTGTTCCACCACGCAACTGGTTTGTTTTATCTCCAGTAATATCCCAGTTAAATCCAATTCGTGGCGATATAATAATATCACTATCTGGCATTTGTGTTGAATCAAAAAATACAGTTTCTCCTGTTGCAGGATCTGTATAAGGAATTCCTGGCAAATACAAATTCCCTGGAGTATCAATCACATTCTGTGCTTTGTCAGCAGAATCAAAGAATAAAGGTTTGTCAAAACGGACACCATATGAAAGTTTCAAGTTATCATTTACATTCCATTCGTCTTGTAAATAAAATGCCATTTGACCTACATTTGTTTCTGCTAAAGCCCATGACCCATCAGCATTCTTTGAATTGAAAGTTACTTGAGCAGCTGCCATAGCATCTGCAAGTAAACCATTTGAAATACCTGTTCTAAAGGCATTCATATCAGCAAAATCTCCAAAGAATGCACCAACATAACCTCTAGCATCTCCAAAACCATAAGTACCCAAGTTAAATGAATTGTCGAATTGGAATTTTTCAAATGAAACACCAAATACAAAATTATGATCTCCTTTACTAATGTTTAAATTATTAGAGAATTGATATACTTTTT
>CAZUFO010000042.1:0-17075 GCA_964619615.1 uncultured Lutibacter sp.
TGACGAATTTCGTATTATGAATTCAACAAACACAAAAATTACTGCTGTTGAAATTTATGATTTATTAGGAAAAGTGGTACAAAAAGAACCGTATCAGAAATCGTTTAATATTTCTTCTTTACAAACGGGAATTTATTTTGCTAAAATAAAACTCGAATCGAATCAGACTATTATCAGAAAATTGATAAAGAAATAGCTTATTTAATTAACGCTTTATTAATTTTCTTAACCAAACTAGGGCCTTCATAAATAAAGCCAGTAAAAACTTGTACTAGATCTGCGCCAGCCTTCATTTTTTCTAAAGCATCTTCAGCAGAATGAATACCTCCAATACCAATAATTGGAAATGCTTTGTTAGATTTTTCTGATAAAAAACGAATTACAGCAGTACTTTTATCTTTCACTGGCAAACCACTTAAACCACCGTTACCAATCTTAGATAATTGTTCTTTTGATGCCTTCAAACCTGCTCGATCAGTAGAAGTATTTGAAGCGATAACTCCATCAATCTTAGTTTCCGCAACAATGTCAATAATCTCTTGAAGTTGTACTTCGTTTAAATCTGGGGCTATTTTTAAAAGAATAGGTTTTGAATGTACCTCGACAGGCTCGGTGTGACTACCTTTATGAGATAATTTTGTATTTTCAGATTGCACAGCAGAAATCAATTCAATCAAATAATCTTTATCTTGTAATTTCGCCATGCTTCCCACATTTGGGCAACTAACATTCAGCACAAAATAATCTACATACGGGTGTAGTTCTTTAAAACAAATCAAGTAATCAGCAGTATATTGATCTGAATGACTATTGGTCATTTTACCAATATTCCCGCCAATAATGATGGGGGATTTTCTTTCTCTTAACCTTTTTGTAATCACTTCAACTCCTTCATTATTAAACCCCATTCGGTTAATAATTCCTTTATCATCAAGTAATCGAAATAAGCGTTTTTTAGGGTTTCCTACTTGAGGTTTTGGAGTAACAGTCCCAATTTCTATAAAACCAAATCCAAAACTTTCTAATTCTTCAATCAATACAGCATTTTTATCAAACCCGGCTCCTAAACCAACTGGGTTTTTGAATTTTAATCCGAATAAATTACGCTCTAAACTTGGATGCTCTACCGTATATAAACGCTTAACTAATGATTTTACAAACGGAATCTTAAAACTAAATTTTAAAAAAGAAAATGTAAAATGATGCACCTTTTCAGGGTCAAAAAGAAATAATATGGGTCTGATTAGTAGTTTGTACATCTTTAATTTTGATAGTTAGATTTTTAGACAACTAGATCTTTTGACTAAACTCTAGCCAATCATCCAAAAATAAAATAATCTAATTATCTCAACTGCGCTTTCAAATTTTTCTCAAATGAGTCTTGCATTTTTTGCATTACTTTTTCAATCTGCTTATCATTTAGTGTTTTACTTTCGTCTTGCAACACAAAACTAACCGCATACGATTTTTTTCCTTCTGGTAATTTGTCTCCTTCATATACATCAAACAAATCAACTTCTTTCAATAAATTTTTCTCTGTTTGAAAAGCAATATTATAAATTTCAGAAAAAGCAACATCTTTTTCTAACAACAACGCCAAATCTCTTTTAACAGAAGGATATTTAGGCATCGCATTCACCTTAAACCCTTTTCTATTGGCTACTTTTAAAATATTTTCCCAATTAAAATCAGCAAATAACACTTCTTGTTTAATTCCAAATTCTTTTAAAATACTGTTTTTAACAGTTCCGAAATCTACCAACTTTATTTTACCCAATCCAAAAGAAATACCTTCAGAAAACACATCATTTTTAGTTGGGCTCGTTTTCAGTTTGGTGATTCCCAAACGAGTTAGCAACGTTGTAACCGCCCCCTTTAAATAAAAATAATCTGATTGCTTAGAGTTTACTACCCAACTATCTTTAGTTCTATTTCCACTTACAAATAATGTTAAGTGTTTAGACTCATTATAACCGCTTTCAAATTTGTGATATGTTTTTCCAAATTCAAATAATTTTAACGAACTATTTTTACGGTTGATGTTATAGATTATAGATTCTAAACCGCTAAATAACAATGATTGACGCATCACACCTAAATCACTACTTAAAGGATTTAACATTGCAACATTATTTTCTGATTTTAAATTTTCAGAGAGTTTTACATAAGATGCCTTGGTTAAAGAATTCGCCATTGTTTCATTGAAACCTTGGGCAACTAATTGGCTTGCAACGGTGTTTTCAATTCTAACACCATCAAAACTATCTAATGAAATAGAGGTGTTTAATTTATGTGAAAACTGCACATTATTATAACCATACACACGCAATATTTCTTCAATTACATCTACTTCTCGCTGTACATCAACTCTATATGACGGTATAGTCAAACCCAATCCGCCATCAGTTTCGCTATTTAATTTAATTTCAAGTGAAGCCAATATATTTTTAATGGTTTCTTTAGGGATTTCATCACCAATCAAACGATTCATACGTTCATAAGAAATGAATACTTGAAAATCTTCAATTTTTTCAGGATAAAAATCAGAGGCATCAGATGAGATTTTACCTCCAGCAATTTCAACAATCAATAATGCTGCTCTTTTCAACGCGTATTGCGTGAAGTTCGGGTCAATCCCTCTTTCAAATCGAAAAGAGGCATCGGTATTTAAAGCGTGTCTTTTTGCCGTTTTACGAACAGAAACAGCATTGAAATAAGCACTTTCTAAAAATATACTCGTTGTGTTTTCTGTAACTCCAGAAGTTACCCCTCCAAAAACACCCGCAATACATAACGGGTTTGATTCTCCATCACAAATCATAATGTCATCTTGATGCAATGTTCTTTCAACGGCATCTAATGTGGTAAATTTTGTGCCTGCTTTTAATGTTTTTACAATAATTTTATTCCCTTTAATTTTAACAGCATCAAAAGCATGTAATGGTTGCCCAAGTTCGTGTAATACATAATTAGTAGCATCAACAATATTATTAATTGGCGATATACCGATGCTTTTCAACTTGTTTTGCAACCATTTTGGAGCTTCTTTTACTCTAAGATCAGAAATTGTAAGTCCGCAATAACGTGGCACTAACTCTTTATTTTTCACTTCTACATCTATTCGTAATTTACGTTCATCAACATGAAAGTCTATCACCGAAGGTGATATTAACTCTAACAGTAAATCGTTCTGAATCAGTCCTGCACGTAAATCACGTGCTACTCCATAATGACTCATAGCATCTGCCCTATTTGGTGTTAGACCTATTTCAAAAACTTCGTCAGATTCTATCTCAAAAACTTCAGCACAAGGCGTACCAACTTTTAGTTTAGCATCTAACACCATAATTCCATCATGACCTTTCCCTAAACCTAATTCATCTTCAGCGCAAATCATTCCAAAACTCTCTTCACCTCTAATCTTTCCTTTTTTTATTTTGAATGATTCGCCTTTATCATCATACAATATGGTACCAATAGTTGCAACAGGTACTTTTTGTCCGGCAGCTACGTTTGGTGCTCCACACACAATTTGAAGTGGCAATTCTCCTCCAACATCAACAGTAGTAACTTTTAATCTATCTGCATTTGGGTGCTGTTTACAGGTAAGTACTTTACCAACTACAATGCCTTTTAGGCTTCCTTTTACAGATTCTACAACCTCAATTCCTTCAACTTCTAGTCCTAAATCGGTTAATAACTCTCCCGTTTTTTCAGCATCCCAATCAACTTTTATAAACTGCTTTAACCAATTGTATGATATTTTCATCTATTACTTTTTAGTAGTACTAATTTTCAAGATGCAAAGATACTTTAAATTGAAAGATTTAAAAATTGAATGACTGAAAAATTGATTTGCAATTATAACTATCTTATATTAGTTAAATACTTACTTACTTGACTTTCTCATAAAAAAACACGAGATTCGCTTATCAATCGATATAATCAATTGAAACTGATGATGTCTTGCCAATAAGCGTCACTCTAAAAACAATATAAAATTTTCAACTAATATTAGACCATACAGCCCCATTTTTATGTAAATTCTGATAGGCAGTTTTAACATTCTTATTCTGATCCTTTTGTAAAGAAGGGTCATTCTGCAAAGTTTCAAAAGCAGTTTCTCTTGCAATTTTTAAAATCCCCGCGTCTATAATTAAGTCTGCAATTTTAAGGTTTAACACACCACTTTGTTGTTTCCCCATAATATTTCCTGGTCCGCGTATTTTTAAGTCAACATCTGCAATTTCGAACCCATCTGTAGTTTTAACCATGGTTTCTAAACGTATTTTTGCATCGGCAGAAAGTTTAAAACTCGTCATTAAAACACAATAACTTTGGTCTGCTCCTCTTCCAACTCTACCACGCAGTTGGTGTAATTGAGATAGTCCAAAACGCTCGGCACTTTCAATAACCATTACACTGGCATTCGGAATATTAACGCCAACTTCAATAACGGTAGTTGCCACCATAATTTGTGTTTCACCTTTCAAAAATCGATTCATTTCATATTCTTTGTCTGCAGCTTTCATTTTGCCATGCACAATAGATATTTGATATTTTGGCATCGGAAACTCGCGCGCAATACTTTCATACCCATCCATCAAATCTTTATAATCCATTTTTTCAGATTCTTGAATTAAAGGATACACCACATATACCTGTCTCCCTTTTGCAATTTCATCTTTCATAAATTTAAAAACACTCAATCTATTGCTATCGTATCTGTGTGCGGTAGAAATTTGTTTTCTGCCAGGAGGCAATTCATCAATAACTGAAATATCTAAATCGCCATACACACTCATTGCTAAAGTTCTCGGAATTGGAGTTGCAGTCATCACTAAAACGTGTGGCGGTAACTCGTTTTTGGCCCACATTTTAGAACGTTGCTCAACCCCAAACCTATGTTGCTCATCAATTATAGAAATTCCTAAATTCTTGAATTTTACTTTATCTTCAATTAAAGCATGTGTACCAATCAAAATATGAATTTCTCCGTTTTCTAATTTTTCATGGAGTTCTCTTCTCGCTTTAGTTTTGGTTGAACCAGTTAACAAGGCGACTTCTACATCCATATCTTTCAACAATTCTTTGATAGAGTTATAATGCTGAGTTGCTAATATTTCTGTGGGTGCCATAATTGCTGCCTGAAAACCATTATCTAACGCCAACAACATACACAACAAACTAACGATTGTTTTACCAGAACCAACATCTCCTTGCAACAAACGGTTCATTTGCGCATTGGAGGCAACATCTTTTCTAATTTCTTTCAATACACGTTTTTGAGCATTCGTTAAATTAAATGGTAAATGGTTTTTATAGAAGTCATTAAAAAAGGAGCCTACTTTTTCAAATACATATCCTTTTATTTTTGATTTCCGAATCATTTTCTTTCGAATCAATTGTAACTGAATAAAAAAGAGTTCTTCAAACTTTAACCTGTATTGTGCCTTCGTGAGCAAATCTTGACTCTTCGGAAAATGAATGTTAAACATCGCATCTTTCTTAGATATTAATTGATTTTTTTCTATAATTAAAGTTGATAAAGTCTCCGTAAAATTTATTGAAACTTCTTCAAACAAACTTTGCATCATCTTTTGAATCACCCGATTAGAAACCCCTTTATTTGTCAATAATTCTGTTGAAGGATACACAGGTTGCATCGCCGTTCTTATGTTTTTTTTATAATCAATTACCAATTCTAACTCAGGATGTGGCATACTAAAACTACCATTAAAATAGTTTGTTTTTCCAAAAATTACATAAGGTGTATTTATTTTAATAGATTCTTTAATCCATTTTGCACCTCTAAACCAAATCAATTCTAAAGTGCCTGTTTCATCCGTAAAAACAGCAGTTAAACGACTTCCTTTTTTTTGTTGAATTATTTTAAGTGAAGTGATTTTTCCTACAATCTGAATTTCAGCAGAGTTTTGTTGTAACTGATTGATTTTGAAAAATTGCGTACGGTCAATATATCTATTAGGAAAAAAATTAAGGAAATCTCCAAAAGTGCGAATACTTAATTCTTTTTTAAGCAAATCAGCACGTGAAGGGCCAACTCCCTTTAAATAAGAAATTGAGGTGTTAGAATTATAAGTTGGCATTCATCAAGTTTTATCTTGCTAAGATAATAAACTCGTTAATCTTTAGTACATTTGCAGTCCTAATTTTTTAAGCAAAATGAGATTACATAGAAACCTTTGTTTTACGGTGATAGATTCATTAAATATGATATTTAATGACGGTGAATATGCTGGTAAAGTAGTTGAAAAAGCCTTGAAAAGGGACAAGCGTTGGGGAGCAAGAGACCGAAAGTTTGTTGCAGAAACCATTTATGATATTGTACGTTGGAAACGTTTATACAATGAAATTGCTGGCACTAAAGACCATTACACACGTGATAATCTGTGGAAATTATTCGCAGTTTGGGCAGTTTTAAAAGGAATTGAATTGCCAGATTGGAAATATTTTGAAGGAACGCCAGTTAGGCGTATCAAAGGAAAATTTGATGAAGCTCAAAAAACACGTGCTATTAAAGAATCTATTCCAGATTGGATGGACGAGGTCGGAGTAAAAGAATTAGGCGAAGCAATTTGGGCAAGAGAATTAACCGCATTAAATCAAAAAGCAGAAGTTATTTTAAGAGTCAACACCTTAAAAATTGATATTGCAACCCTTCAAAAGTTCTTACGAAAAGAAGAAGTTGACACAGAAACGATTCGTGATAACCCATCTGCATTAAGATTGGTAGAGCGCAAAAATGTATTTTTAACTGAAGCGTTTAAACGCGGTTATTTTGAAGTACAAGACGCATCATCTCAATTAGTTGCTCCTTACTTACAAGTAGAACCAGGAATGCGTGTGATTGACACCTGCGCTGGTGCTGGAGGCAAAACATTGCACTTAGCTTCTATTATGGAGAATAAAGGTCAGATTATTGCTTTGGATATTTATGGAGGTAAATTAGCGCAGTTAAAGAAACGTGCAAAACGCGCTGGTGTCCATAATGTAGATATGCGCGTGATTGAAAACAGCAAAGTCATTAAAAAATTAAAAGATTCTGCTGATGCTGTTTTAATTGACGCTCCATGTAGTGGAATTGGCGTATTGAGAAGAAACCCAGATTCTAAATGGAAATTGCAACCTGAGTTTTTAGAAAACATCAAAAAGACACAAGCAGAAATTTTAGATAGTTATAGCAGAATGGTTAAAGTAGGCGGTAAATTAGTATATGCTACATGTTCTATCTTGCCTTCTGAAAATCAAGAACAAGTACAGCATTTTTTAGATTCACATAAAGAGTTTATATTTGTTGAAGATAAAAAAATATTACCATCTAAATCTGGCTTTGATGGATTTTACATGGCACTTTTAAAACGAACAAAATAATACTATTATACATGAAAAAACATTACTTATCATTTCCTTTACTATTAATTAGCATTTTTGCTTTCGCCCAGCAACCCTATTATAATGATGTTGATTTAACAAAAACTGGTATTCCTTTAAAAGATGAATTAGCAACAAAAATCATTAATACTCACACAACCTTTTTAAGTTATTCAGAAGCATATCAAATAATTAAAACAACTGATGAAGATTCTAATAATTCTAGTAATGTATTACTAGTTTATAATAGTCAAAGTGAATCTAAAAACAATACGCTTGGTGGTGGTAATACTAGCAATCCTCAGGTTTGGAATAGAGAACATACATACCCTAAATCGTTAGGCAGTCCTAATTTAGGAACATCTGGCCCTGGTTCGGACGTGCATCATTTAAGGTCTTGTAATGCATCCGTTAATAGTTCAAGGGGTAGTTTAAAATTTATTGATGGCTCTGGGAATTATGGTCTAAACAATTCTGGCTGGTATCCAGGTGATCTTTGGAAAGGTGATATTGCACGAATGATGATGTATATGTATTTACGCTATGGGAATCAATGTTTACCCAATAATGTTACAACTGGAATAACAAATTCAATAGATTCAAATATGATTAATTTATTACTTGAATGGAATGTTGAAGATCCAGTTTCTGCTATTGAAGTGCAACGAAATACAATTTTAGAATCTGCGCAAGGCAATAGAAACCCTTTCATAGATAATCCTTATTTAGCTACTTTAATTTGGGGAGGAACTGCAGCAGAAGACATTTGGGGAGTTTTTGGTGGAGGTTCTAGTGACACACAAGCACCAAGCGTACCAATGAATATAAGTGTAAGTAACGAAACAAGTTCTACAATAGATTTAGATTGGACTGCCTCTACAGACAACACTGTAGTTACAGGCTATGACATTTATGCAGATGGTATTTACAACTCTTTTTCGGCAACTAACTCAGTAATTATTAATGGGCTAACAGCATCTACCACCTATAGTTTTACTGTACTTGCAAAAGATGCTGCTAATAATATGTCTGCGCAAAGTAGTGCTGTAAATGGAACAACACTTGCTGGAGGAGGTAGTGGCGGTCCTGCATGTTTAACAGAAACTTTCGGAAACATTCCAGCAGGACAAAGTAATTACGCTACAAGAACATGGACAGGAGATGGTGGAGGAACTTGGAGCGCAACATTTTCAAGAACTGATCAAACAATAAACGGCCCTGCAATTACAGTAAGAGCAGGTTCTTTAACCTCACCTGTGATTGCTGCAGGAATCGGTGAATTAACTGTAACAACTCAACTTGTTTTTTCTGGATCCTCAGGTAATTTCGACCTTTTAGTCAATGGCTCTAGCGTCGGTTCAATACCTTATTCTTCAACTGAAACCACAACAACTATCAGTAATATAAATATTGAAGGAGATGTTACAATTGTAATGGATAAATCTAGTCCCTTTAACACTAACAGAGTTCGTATTGATGATTTAACTTGGACATGCTATTCTGCTTTAGGAGTAGATTCTTTTAAACTTTCTGATGTTTCAATCTACCCAAACCCTGCTTTTGGAAATACATTGCATATCAATACAAGAAAAGAGTTAACAATCACAATTTTCGACCTACTAGGAAAAGAAGTCTTAAAAGATGTAATATCAGTAAACAAAAACAAAATTGATATAGGCAATCTAAAAAGCGGATTATTTTTAGTTAAATTTCAATCTGAAAACGCTTCAATAGTCAAGAAATTTATAAAACAATAAATTTAAAGCGGTCAATATTTTGACCGCTTTTTTTATACAATATTATTAACAAAAATGTTGAAAATACTACTAAAATAATTATTTTTGCCACTTGTAATACCAATTTTATTTTATAATGCCGTATAATTATATTGAATTATTTTTTGCAAGATTGAAGCGAAAATGTTTTAGCATAGCCTTTGCTATGGTAAAATATTTTAACGAAAATATTGTGAAAAACAAACAATATAATACGACATTATAAAGTTAATTTGGTATAAACCAACACAAATTACAACGCAATGATTCTTTTCTTCGGAAACCCTTCAAAAAAAGTTTTTACTGTTCAAGTAACATCAAAACTTTCAGCTAAAAACACTAAAAAATTAAACTGGTTGTTCGGCAACCAACCACAAATATCTCAAGCGTCTATCGACGCTTTTTTTATTGGCCCACGTGCCGCAATGATTACTCCGTGGAGTACCAATGCTGTTGAAATCACTCAGAATATGGGGATTGAAGACATTATAAGAATTGAAGAATTTTATAGTTCTTATGAAAATAGTTCCGGTTTTGATCCAATGATTTCTGAAAAATACACGAAATTAGATCAAGAAATTTTTACAATTGATGTGCAACCAGAACCAATTTTAGAAATTAATGATATTACTGGGTACAATCAACAAGAAGGGTTGGCATTAAATACTGAAGAAATTGAATACCTAGAAAATCTATCAAAAAAATTAAAAAGAAAATTGACCGACTCCGAAGTATTCGGATTCTCGCAAGTAAATTCTGAACACTGTCGACATAAAATATTTAACGGAACTTTTGTTATTGATGGAGAAGAAAAACCGTCTTCTTTATTCAAAATGATTAAAGAAACTTCAAAACAATTCCCAAACGGAATTATATCAGCATACAAAGACAATGTGGCTTTTGTAAAAGGACCAACTGTGGAACAATTCGCTCCAAAAAGCGGAGACAAACCTGATTTTTACGAGAAAAAAGAATTTAATTCTGTAATTTCTTTAAAAGCAGAAACACATAATTTTCCAACGACTGTAGAACCTTTTAATGGTGCTGCAACTGGTTCGGGTGGAGAAATTAGAGATCGTTTGGCAGGTGGAATGGGTTCTTTACCTTTGGCTGGAACAGCGGTTTATATGACTTCATATTCTAGATTGAAGAAGAATCGCCCTTGGGAAAAAGCCATGGAAGAAAGAGAATGGTTGTATCAAACTCCGATGGATATTTTAATAAAAGCCTCAAACGGAGCATCCGACTTTGGAAATAAATTCGGGCAACCATTAATTTCTGGCTCTGTATTAACTTTTGAACATGAAGAGCACGCTCGCAAACTTGGTTACGACAAAGTAATCATGCAAGCCGGTGGTATCGGTTTCGGAAAATTAGAGCAGAGCATCAAGAAAAAACCGCAAGAAGGAGATAAAATTGTTTTGTTAGGAGGTGATAATTACAGAATTGGAATGGGTGGCGCTGCGGTATCATCAGCAGATACAGGTGAATTTAGTTCTGGTATTGAATTGAACGCGGTACAACGTTCCAATCCAGAAATGCAAAAACGTGCTGCAAATGCCATCCGTGCTATGGTAGAAATGGATAAAAATCCTATTGTTTCTATTCACGATCATGGAGCAGGCGGACATTTAAATTGTTTGTCCGAATTGGTTGAAGAAACTGGCGGATTAATTGATTTAGACAAATTACCAATCGGAGACCCTACCCTATCAGCAAAAGAAAAAATTGGGAATGAATCTCAAGAAAGAATGGGATTGGTTATCAATGAAGAGCATATTGACTTACTGAATCGGGTTGCAGAACGAGAACGTTCTCCAATGAATATCGTTGGAACTGTTACCAATAATGATCGCTTTACTTTTGAATCGAAAACTACGGGTGAAAAACCAATGGATTTCGCTTTGGAAGATATGTTTGGGAGTTCTCCAAAAACGGTGATGAATGATAAAACAATCGATAGGAAATATGCGGAGATTGAGTATTCACAGGATAATATTCATGATTATATCGCACAAGTATTGCAATTAGAAGCCGTTGCTTGTAAAGATTGGCTAACCAATAAAGTTGACAGATGTGTAACTGGTAAGGTTGCAAAACAACAGACTTGTGGCCCTTTACAATTACCTTTAAATAATGTTGGGGTAATGGCATTGGATTATAATGGTAAAGAAGGAATTGCAACAGCAATAGGTCATGCGCCAATTAGTGCTTTAATTGATGAAAAAGCAGGCTCTAGAAATGCCATTGCAGAATCACTAACCAACCTAATTTGGGCTCCGTTAGAAGAAAATTTAAAATCGGTATCACTTTCAGCAAACTGGATGTGGCCTTGTAAAAATGAAGGTGAAGACGCACGTTTATACAATGCTGTAGAAGCCGTTTCACAATTTGCTATTGAACTGGGAATCAATATTCCAACTGGGAAAGATTCCTTATCAATGAAGCAAAAATATCCGAATGAAGAAGTAATTTCTCCAGGAACAGTGATTATTTCTGCAGCAGGACATTGCAACGATATTACCAATGTAATTGAACCGGTATTACAAAAAGATGGTGGAAATATTTATTATATCAATCTTTCGGGTGATACTTATAAATTAGGAGGGAGTTCATTCGCTCAAATAAAAAATAAAATTGGAACTGAAACTCCGACCATCAAAAATTCTGATGATTTCAAGAATGCTTTCAACGCTATTCAAGAACAAATAAAAAACGGGAACATTGTTGCTGGTCATGATATTTCTGCTGGTGGAATGCTAACCACTTTATTCGAACTCTGTTTTTCTGATGTGAATTTAGGCGCAAGTATTGATTTATCATCATTAAATGAAAAAGATGCTGTAAAACTATTATTTGCTGAAAATAGTGGGATTATTATTCAGGCAAAAGACAACGTTGCGTTTGAAAAATCCATGAGTACTGCTAGAGTAGTTGCTCATTATATTGGTGAGGTTGAAATAGGAACCTTATTAACTATTGATAATGGAGAACGAAACTTATCTTTCGATATTCCAAAACACAGAGATATTTGGTATAAGACGTCTCTCCTACTCGATCAAAAACAATCGAGTAAAAAATTAGCAACGGAACGCTTTAACAATTATAAAGAACAGCCTTTGGAGTTTGTTTTTCCTGCTGAATTTAATGGAAAGATGAATCAATTGTCAGGTCGAGCGCAGTCGAGACCTAATAATAACCTCTCGACTGCGCTCGAGGAGACAAAAGAACAACCAAAAATAAAAGCTGCTGTCATAAGAGAAAAAGGATCTAATTCTGAACGTGAAATGGCGTACGCTATGCAATTGGCTGGTTTTGATGTGAAAGATGTGCACATGACCGATTTAATTTCTGGTCGTGAGACCTTAGAAGATATTCAGTTTATTGTTGCAGTGGGCGGATTCTCAAACTCAGATGTATTAGGATCTGCAAAAGGTTGGGCTGGTGCATTTTTATATAATGAAAAAGCAAAAAATTCTTTAGATAATTTCTTCGCAAGAGAAAACACACTTTCATTAGGTGTTTGTAATGGATGTCAATTATTTATCGAATTAGGATTGATTAACAAAGACCATAAAGAAAAACCAAAAATGCTTCATAATAGTTCTGGTAAATTTGAATGTAACTTTACATCAGTAGAAATTCAAGAAAACAACAGTGTTTTACTAAATTCATTGGCAGGGTCTAAACTCGGGATTTGGGCAGCCCATGGTGAAGGTAGATTCTCATTCCCATATGAAGAGAGTCAATATAACATTGTTGGCAAATACGGTTATGAAGGCTATCCTGCCAACCCGAATGGCTCAGATTTTAACACAGCAATGTTGACTTCAGACTGTGGAAGACATACCGTAATGATGCCTCATTTAGAGCGTTCTACTTTTCCTTGGAACTGGGCACATTATCCGAAAGATAGAAATGACGAAGTAACTCCTTGGGCAGAAGCCTTTGTGAATGCAGAAAAATGGTTGAAAGAGAAATATGACTCATAAAAAATATTGCCCTAAATAGTTTAAGTGCTTTTTTTACAACTATTTTCAGTTTGTTTATCTTACAATATTTCGTAATTTGCGAGTACGTATAATTATGATTTATCTATGACAGTTACTCGCCTTTTCGACTTTCCTTATTATCAATTGGAAAAATATAATTTAGAAAAAGCATTTACCGCAAAATATAATGGTGAATGGATATCAACTTCTACTCAAGAATTTATTGATAAAGCAAATGCAATTAGCAGAGGCTTAATTCGATTAGGAGTTCAGCCTAATGATAAAATTGCAATCATTTCTTCCACTAATAGAACGGAATGGAACATAATGGACATTGGAGTTTTACAAACTGGCGCCCAAAATGTACCAATTTATCCAACCATTTCTAAAGAAGATTATGAATATGTAATAAATCATTCTGAAGCGATTTATTGCTTTGCTTCCGATGCCGATATTGTTGAAAAATTAAATAAGATCAAGTCTAATACACAATTAATAGAAATCTTTACTTTTGATGATATTGTTGGAGAAAAGAATTGGAAAGAAATTCTGGAATTAGGTAGTAATAAAGACAACCAAGATGAAGTTGAGAAAAGAAAAAATGCCATTTCAGAAGAAGATCTGGCAACACTAATTTATACTTCCGGAACTACTGGAAGACCCAAAGGTGTAATGCTATCTCACAAAAACATAGTATCTAATGTATTGGCGAGCGAAAAGAGAGTTCCTGTAGAATATGGTAGCACAAAGGCGTTAAGTTTCTTACCAGTATGTCATATTTTTGAACGTATGATTTTGTATCTATATCAATATTGTGGCGTTTCCATTTATTATGCAGAATCAATTGAACAATTGAGTGTAAATGCACAAGAAATAAAACCAAATATAATGACTGCAGTTCCAAGACTGTATGAAAAAATTTATGATAAAATTATTGCCAAAGGAAATGGGCTATCGGGAATTAAAAAAGCATTATTCTTTTGGGCGGTAGATTTAGGTCTTAAATACGAACCTTATGAAGCAAATGGATGGTGGTATGAAAAAAAACTTAGTATTGCCAGAAAGTTAATATTCTCTAAATGGCAACAAGCACTGGGTGGCGAGTTAAAATTAATGGTGTCAGGAAGTGCGGCGCTTCAGACTCGTTTAATTAGAGTTTTTACAGCAGCAGAAATGCCAATCATGGAAGGCTACGGACTGACAGAAACATCACCTGTTGCGTCTGTAAATGATATTAATGATGGTGGTTTTAAAATTGGCAGTGTTGGTAGAATTATTGATGATGTAGAAGTAAAAATAGCAGCTGATGGAGAAATTTTAATAAAAGGCGCTAATGTAATGATGGGATATTATAAAGATCCTGAAAAATCTGCTGAGGTATTAAAAAACGGTTATTTCCATACAGGTGATTTAGGGGAACTTTGTGATGATAATTTCTTAAAAATTACAGGGCGTAAAAAAGAAATGTTCAAAACTTCGGGCGGTAAATATGTTGTACCTCCTTTATTAGAAGGCGAATTAAAGCAATCTTTATTTATTGAGCAAGTGATGGTGGTTGGTGAAGGTGAAAAAATGCCAGCAGCAATAATTCAACCTAATTTTGAGCATGTACGTAGTTGGGCAGAAATTCATAATATTGAATTAACCACCAATGAAAGCCTAATTTGCAACCCAAAAGTAATAGAACGTATTGAAAAAGAGGTTATAAAATGCAACTCAAAATTTGCGAAATGGGAAACCATAAAGAAGTTTGAATTAACTCCAGATGAATGGTCAATTGATGGCGGCCATTTAACGCCGACTATGAAAATGAAGCGGAAAATAATCAAACAGATTTATAAAGATTTATATGACAATATTTATCTTTAATATGTATTTTTGTTTTAAGAATTTTCTTCATTAATGGAACACTTTATTGTATCTGCACGTAAATATAGACCACAAACTTTTAATGAAGTTGTTGGTCAACATGCAATTACAAATACATTAGAAAATGCCATTAAAAATAATCATTTAGCACAAGCATTGTTATTTACTGGACCACGTGGTGTTGGTAAAACAACTTGTGCACGTATTTTAGCAAAGCGCATTAACCAAGATGGGCTAACTGAGGTAAATGCAAATGAAGATTTCGCTTTTAATATTTTCGAATTAGACGCAGCATCAAACAATTCTGTAGATGATATTCGGAATTTAACAGAACAAGTTCGTATTCCGCCGCAAGTTGGTAAATACAAAGTTTATATTATTGATGAGGTTCATATGTTATCTCAAGCCGCATTTAATGCGTTCTTAAAAACATTGGAAGAACCGCCAGCGCATGCTATTTTTATTTTAGCAACTACCGAAAAACATAAAATTATACCAACCATACTTTCTAGATGTCAAATATTTGATTTTAAAAGAATTACAGTAATTGATGTCAAAAATTACTTAAAAGAAATTGCAGTAAAAGAAAACATCAATGCTGAAGATGACGCACTGCATATTATTGCTCAAAAAGCAGATGGTGCGATGCGTGATGCGCTGTCTATTTTTGATAGAGTGGTTAGTTTTTCTGGGAGTGAGTTAACCAGAAAAGCGGTTACCGAAAATTTGAATGTGTTGGATTATGATGAGTATTTTAAAACAACAGATTTATTATTAGAAAATAACATTCCACAAGTATTGGTTCAATTCAATTCAATTTTATCTAGAGGATTTGATGGGCATCATTTTATAAGTGGGCTGGCATCACATTTTAGAGACCTATTAGTTGCGAAAGATAAAGTTACTGTTACTTTATTAGAAGTTGGTGACAATGCTAAGAAAAAGTATTTAGAACAGTCAGAAAAGGCTGCTCTACAGTTTCTTCTCCTAGGAATTGAAAAAGCAAATGATTGCGATTTAAAATATAAAAGCAGTAAAAATCAACGACTACTTGTTGAACTAACGTTAATGCAACTTGCCTCTATCACTTTTGATGGAGAAAAAAAAAATGACAAAAACTTCATAATACCTGCTAAATTCTTTGGTAATAGTATTGTTGTTGAAGAAAAAATTGATGTTCCTAAAGAAATAATTTCTAAAGTTTCTGAAGAAAAACCAGCTTATAAAAATATTGAAGTTACTCAACCTAAGGTTCAAAAAATTGAGACACCAATTTTAAAATCAGCACGAAAAAGAACTTCATCATTATCCATAAAAAGCATCGACCGTAAAAAAGAACTAGAAGATGTTGAAGTTGTGTATGTAGATTATAGTAGCATGCCAAAAACGGAGTTTTCAGAAGTAGATTTAATTCGTTTTTGGAAACAGCATCATGCTAATTTGCTAATTAATGGTAAGAAAATAGTTGCTTCTATCATTGGTTCTGGCAGACCAAAATTAGATGGGCACAATATCCTTATAACACTTCCAAACAAGCGAATGCAATCGCAATTAGAAGAGCATAAACCAGTATTATTAAAATACTTACGGAAAGAATTAAATAATTACAGTATTGATTTATTGATTGAAGTTAATGAAATTCAAGAAAAAAAATACGCATATACTTCGCAAGACAAGTATGAAAAACTAAAAGAGAAAAATCCTTTTATTGCTGAGTTTAGAAAGAAATTAGATTTGGACGTATAGTAAAGTTTAAATATATAGTGTTTGCAGTATAAATTCTATTTAATTGTAAATAAAGACTTAAGTTCAATTAGTAAATGCAACTTTTAGGAGTATTTAACTAAAGAACAAAAGGATCAAATTAAAGCATATCTGAATTGTGGCAAATCAAAAGATTTTATTTCCAAATCATTGAAGGTTGATAAACAATCGTTTATAATAGAAGGGAACGAAAATTATTTTTGTTTGAAAGTAAGCAAATAAAATTGGAAGTTCCAATGCGGAAAAACCAACATAATTACAAAAAACAAACTTACATTTT
>CAZUFO010000043.1:0-17028 GCA_964619615.1 uncultured Lutibacter sp.
ATAAAATAATTAAATAACATTTACAAAAATCACAGATTATTATAAACGGTTTTTTCTCAATTTCCAGAAGATGAAAATCATAAAAGAACAATACATCAATTTAAAAAAGTATTTTTTGAAATCCCGCATCAAACAAGAACAACCAAACATATTGCTGACCCAATGAAAGGAAGTGCTTCAAAACGGATTAACATGTTTTTAAGATGGATGGTTCGTAACGATAATTCAGGTGTAGATTTTGGAATTTGGAAACAAATACCGATGTCAAAATTATCTTGCCCTTTAGACGTTCATTCTGGTAATGTAGCAAGAAAATTAGGGTTGTTAATACGAAAACAAAATGACTGGAAAGCACTAGAAAAACTAGATTGTAGTCTAAGAAAACTCGATTCAAAAGACCCTGTGAAATATGATTTTGCTTTGTTTGGTTTAGGTGTTTTTGAGAAATTTTAATTTTTTAACTCCCAACCAAATGAAGTTTGAAACACATAATCTCCTTCTGTTGCGCCTTCTGCGGGCTGATTATCAAAGTTATAGGTGACCCCCATTTTTATATAAAAATCCCAAGGGAGATCATATTTCATATCAAATTTAAAATCGATTCTAAACCTTCCTTTTTCAGTTAAACTCGGGTATGCAAAAAGAGAAGTTAAAAGACTTAAATCGCCAATATCATATTTATTAAACTCTGTTCTAAAATAAACCTCTAAACTGTTTTTATTAGGAATTAATGGATCAGTATATGTTTCATTATTAAAAGCTAAACCAGTACCAGCACCAAAATTTAAGCTATTATTGTTTTTAAAATAATATCCACCACCTACTTTACCTGTTGTACGTAATTGTAGTTTTTGTTCGTTGTTTGATAAAAAATTTGCAGAAGTTGATAAATACCAATCTTTAGGTAAAAACCGCTGATAATTAATATCTCCTTCAATACGTTTAATATCATCAACACCATCTTGGCTACTTAACACCGAATTAATAGTGCTATTTAAACTCCATTTATTTACTATATATCCCAGGCTTGCATTTGAAGTAAACTGTTTGGAGTTATTAGCCTTGGTTAAGGTTATCCCCATATCAAATTCTGCTGTTATTCTGCTAAAAAAATTTTCGCCAATAGCATCTAAGAAAAAAATTTTTTTCAATTCAGTTTCTAAAATATATCCATCTGTTTTTAGCAAAACTTTTTTTTTATCTGTTTTATCAGTATTAATTGTAGCGTTTAATCGCTGACCATTTGCGAGCGCTACAATAAAAAGGCGCTCACTATAAACCTCTTTTACATGATACCATTTTATTTGAAAATCTTTATCGCTAAAAGAAGTTTTAAGAGTAAGTACACTTTGATCTAAACTTTTTATTTCACCAACTATTCTATTGTTATTACTTAATACAATTGAGTCGTTTTGAGAAAACAACAATGTGCTCATGAATAGAAAAAGAAGTAAAGTAAAGCGCTTTTTAAACATTGAAGAAAGTTTACGAAAACAAATATAACAATTAGTTAATAACCAAGTTTTGCTCTAACTCTTGCCAAGACACCATCAGCAACTAATGTTGCTTTTTTTGCTCCAATTGCCAAAACGTTATCAATTTCCTCGAAGTTATTCATATAATATGCATAACGCTCTCTTTCTTTTGAAAAAGTTTCGAGTAATAATTCATAAAAAGTTTGTTTTGCATGACCATAACCATAATTTCCGCCTTCATAATTAGAACGCATTTCAGTTATTTGTGATTCTGAAGCAATTAATTTATAAAGCGCAAACAAATTACAAGTATCAGGATTTTTAGGCTCTTCTAGCGGAGTTGAGTCCGTTTCTATTTTCATTATTTGCTTCCGAAGTTTCTTCTCTGGTAAAAAAATATCGATAATATTTCCTTGAGATTTACTCATTTTCCCACCATTTGTTCCAGGAACATACATGGTTCCTTCTTGTATTTTTGCTTGTGGCGGCACCAGCGTTTCTCCCATTTGATGGTTAAATCTATTGGCAACATCACGCGTCATTTCTAGATGTTGCAATTGATCTTTTCCAACAGGTACAATCTCTGCATCATATAATAAAATGTCTGCTGCCATTAACATTGGGTAACTAAATAGACCAGAATTTACATCTTCTAATCGATCTGCTTTATCTTTAAAGGAATGCGCCAGTGTTAAGCGTTGGTATGGATAAAAACAACTTAAATACCACGTTAATTCGGTTACTTGTGGCACATCGCTTTGGCGATAAAACACCGTTTTTTTTATATCTAACCCACATGCTAACCAAGTTGCAGCAGTACTATATGTGTTTTCACGTAATGTTTTCCCATCTTTAATTTGTGTTAAAGAATGCATATCTGCAATGAATAAAAACGATTCGTTATTGCTGTTTTTAGACATTTTAATAGCCGGTAAAATGGCGCCTAATATATTTCCGAGATGAGGTGTTCCGGTGCTTTGCACACCTGTAAGAATTCTTGACATTTTTACTGCTTTATTAAAGACAAAAATAATGATTTAAACAGAAATAGTCGAAACGAATTTAATTAGTATTTTTGACCGAAATGAAATTATTTAAAAACACAGCCATTTTAATTTGGCGAATTTGGTTTTACGGCTGGTTAATAGGGACAATTATTGTTGCTTTTCCTGTATTGGTGGTTGCAACTTCTAAAGAAAGTTGGTATCCAGTATTTTTTAAAATAGCTAGGGCTTGGGCAAATACAATTTTATTTGTGATGGGTTTTAAGGTTAAAAAGACCGTTGAACAGGTAATTGAACCTTCAAAAAGTTTTATGTTTTGTGCTAATCATACCTCTATGATTGACATTATGTTAATGCTGAGCATTGTTAAAAATCCATTTGTGTTTGTTGGAAAAGCAGAATTAAGTAAAATTCCAATTTTTGGTTTTTTTTATAAGCGAACTTGTATTTTGGTTGACAGAAATAATGCAAATAGTAGAAGGGCAGTTTATGCTGAAGCAGAGCGAAGATTTAAAAACGGCCTAAGCGTTTGTATTTTCCCAGAAGGACAAGTTCCTGCGGATGAAAGCGTAGTTTTAGACGAATTTAAAAACGGAGCATTTGTGTTGGCGATAGAGCATAAAATACCAATTGTTCCAATGTCATTCTATGATTGTAAAAAACGCTTTTCATATACATTTTTTAGCGGAAGCCCAGGAAAATTAAGAGTTAAAATACATTCTTTTATTGAAACTACTACAATGGTATTAGATGATAGATCTACTTTAAGGAAACAAACACATTCAATAATTTATAACGATTTAGTCGCAGATTTGAATAATATAGATAAAACCACAATTCTTTGAAAACCAGTTTTATTTTTCGCCATTTATGTTGAAAATTGTAGATTGCATTAAAAATTGCAATCAAACCCCTAATTTATGTTAAACATAGTATTAGTAGATGATGAGAATGACGCTTTAGAAACACTAGAGTGGAAATTAAATAATTACATAAGCAATGTTAATATTACGAAATGTAATTCTCCAGTAGATTCAATAAAAGTAATTAATGAATTAAAGCCAGACATTGTTTTTTTAGATATACAAATGCCTGAAATGGATGGCTTTACACTTCTTGAACACTTAGATTTTAGAAAATTTAACTTAATCTTTACAGCCGCACACGATAAATTTGCTTTAAAGGCGATCAAAGTTTCTGCTATTGATTATTTATTAAAGCCGGTGGATAAAGATGAATTAATTGCTGCTATTGATAAAGTAAAGCAACCACAAAACGATGTTCTATTAGAAGCTAAACTACAATTACTTTTAGGTAATTTAAATAACAATCATGATAAAATAAATATTTCAGCAGGCGGAAAAGTTTATTTATTAGACAAAGATGACGTTGTTATGTTAAAATCTGATAAAAGTTACACAACTATTTTTTTAGCAAATGAACAAGAAATAGTGGTTTCAAAAACCTTAAAAGAAGTTGAGAAAAAATTCCAATTTCCACAATTTTATAGAGTCCATAACTCGTATTTAATTAACCTAAATCACGTTAAAGAATATTTAAAAGGTTTAGGAGGAGAATTGATTATGACTAACGGACAAACAGCCTCTATTAGTAGAACGAAAAAAGGCGAACTATTCAATAAACTTTATTTTGATTAATTAGGATGTTTGTAGACCTATCATTCTGAAATTTTTGCTTGGATAAGAGGCGGACTTTTGTTTTAGTAATCTATCATTTACTTATTTATTTTCAAAACCGTAGAAAGATTTATTTGTATTATAGCCTTTATCTGTTTGGCTTATTTATATATTTTTACCAACATGTTTTTGATATTGAATTAGTTGAAAAATACTATGCATATATCAATTTTCCAATACAATTTTTTGCCTATGCCTCATTTACAAGAAGTTTATTAGAGACACGGTTGCATGATGTTAAATGGGACAAATACTTAGAATTAATAACTAGAGTTTTACTTGGGTTATGCCCTATGTTTATTTTAATTCAATTAACTCTTGGTCATAGCGTTAAAATAATTGAACAAAAGAGTAAGAATGCCGAAATAAAATTAGTCATTAAGCAAAAGCAAATGGAAGAATTGAAAATGACGGCTCTGCAAAGTCAAATGAATCCTCACTTTTTGTTTAATTCTTTAAACTCAATTAATAACTTTGTATTAAAAAATGATATTGAAAAAGCGTCTGATTATATAACTAAGTTTTCAAGATTGATTCGAGTAATTTTAAAAAGTTCCTCTAGTTTAACCATTCCATTATCTGAAGAATTAGGTATTTTAGGTTTATATGTCAAGTTAGAAAAAATGCGCATTAAGGGAGGGTTTGAGTACATTGTTAATGTTGATGGGGACCTTAATTTGGAAGAAATTGAAGTGCCTCCACTTTTTTTACAGCCCTATATCGAGAATTCAATTTGGCACGGTATCATGCATGTTGATGCAGATAAAAAAGTAGAGTTAACAATAAAGAAAGAAGGAGATAGCATAAAATGTGAAATCGTAGATAATGGCATTGGTATTGATAATTCTAAAAGACAACCACACAGGCAAATTAATAGAAGAAAATTTTTTGGCACACAGGCAACAGAAAGCAGAATTAAACTGTTGCACAGACAAGCAAATGTAGTTGTAGATATCTCCGATATTTCAGATGAAGAAATTTCAGGAACGAAAGTTACTTTGGTATTTCCAATTACTTTAAAGTAGGAAAAAAACCATTTGTTAAGAAATTAACACCATTTACAAAATAAAGAGATACAGCGGTTAACATTTGATTTTTTAATCTAAAATTCACTATATATTTGCTTTATATCTTGGAGTCTAAAACGTTAAATAGGCTTAACGCTAATTCAATTTACATAATGACAATTATTTCTTTTTTTATCCCCACAGATAATGAAATACTGAGGGACATAAAGGAAGATGCACGATCTATCAAATTTATAGGTGAAGGAAGCGTGAAGCAAAAACTGGATGCCACAAAGTTTTTTAGAACCTTTATTTTTCGTTTTGACGCTAGTAAAGACAAACGCCAAGTTGTTTATATAAAAAATGGATTATCGTGGCAATTAGAAACAATTGAAATAGTTAACAACACAAACAAGCAAATACGCTAATAACCTTATTAATCAATATATTAATTAGTTTTTAAACTTAAATAGACCCTCTATTTAGGTTTTTCATTTCCATTTGTTAGTTAAAACAGACCATTCATTTATTTTTTATAATAAACTATAAGTTTAATTCACTTTGTATTTAAAAGTATGTTATATTTGTTTTGTAAATGAGTCTTTGGGGTTGATTTATTTATAACTCGAGTTGAACATTGTTCATCTCGAGTTTTCTTTTACAGCCATTTTGTAAAAGGGTGTTTGCTCAATTCTGAATTATAATATTTAGTGTTTCCCGTTACTTCAGTACCTAACCAAGAGGGTTTTTCAAAAAGGTCATCAACTGAATTTAACTCAATTTCAGCAATAATCAATCCATCATTTTTGTTTTTAAATTCATCTACTTCATAAACGTGATTTCCTTTCTTGATAAAAAATCGTATTTTTTCAATAACACCATTTTCGCACAATTTTAAAAGCTCTTCCGCTTCTTTAATAGGTATTTCCTTTTCCCATTCAAACCTAGAAGTACCATCTTTAGAAGAAATTCCTTTAATTGTAATAAACCCCTTTGCATCAATAACCCTAATGCGAACGACTCTTCGCTTATTAGAATTTAAAAACCCCTGTTTTATTAAAGAAGACTTATAACTATCAATTTTATAAGAACTGTTTTTCACTAAAAATTTGCGTTCAATTTCTATTGTCATTAAATAATGATTTACTGCTAAAATAATACTTTTTATAGTTCCGTTTATATTAAATATCTTTATCCAAAATTTGATAGAAATGAAAGTAAGTCTTAAAGTAGTATTTTTTTTATTTTTTATTAGTAGTTGGAGCCAAACTGATTTCTCAAATAGTTGGGAAGACTTTTTTTCATACAACAATGTTAAAGACTTTATTAAAGTAGAAGATAAGATTTATGCGGTTGTTGACAATGCTGTTTTTATTTATAACACAACAACAAATGAAACACATAAGTTATCTTCAGTAAATGGTCTTTCAGGAGAAACATCAACTAGCATACATTATAGTATCGAATTTAAAAAATTGGTTATTGGTTATGCTAATGGTTTGTTAGAAATTGTTGATGAAGGTGGAAAAATTACCATCGCCCCAGATATTTCTAATTTTACACTTTTTACAGAAAGAGAAATTAATAATATAACAGAACACGAAGGTAAATTATATTTATCTACTCCTTTTGCTATTGTGGTTTATGATATTGAGAACCTAATTTTTGGCGACACCTATTTTATTGGAGATAATTCATCTGAGGTTTGGATAAATGAAATAGAAATTTTTGAAAATATAATTTTTGCCGCAACAGAAAACGGGTATTATACAGCAGATATAAACCAACCAAATTTGATAGATTTTAATAATTGGACTAAAATTTCTTCTGGAAATTTTAGTTCTATAGAAATGTTTAATAATCAAGTTGTAACCTCTAGAGGTCGAAATTTGTATAGTATAGTAAACCAATCTTCTTTACAATTACTGCATACGCTTCCAAGCACAATACTAAAGCTAAAATCATCAATTACAAACTTAGCAGTTAGTATGGCAAGACAAGCGGTAATTTATAATACAAATATGGCGCAAATAGAAAGTATTATTTCAGACCCTAATTCTGATTATTATTTTCAACTAAATAGTTCTTTATCTGTTGATAATAAAATTTATTTAGGGACTAAAGAATTTGGAATATTAGAAACGACAATACCAAACACAACGGCCTTTATTGAAATTCACCCAGAAGGACCAAATTCAAACGTATTGTTTTCAATTACTGTTTTAAACAATAACTTATGGGTTGTTTATGGAGGATACGATAGTGCTTATACACCATTAAATAATCGTTTTGGGTATAGTCACTTTAACGGAGAAAACTGGACTAACATTCCATATGACACTAATTTTCCTGCTAAAAACTTAGTAAATGTTACTATTGACCCAGATCATGAAAATAAAGTTTTTATAAGTTCATGGGCTGCTGGAAACAGAAATAGTCAAAATCCAACAACAGGAGGGATCTTAATTGTTGAAAATGATGAACCAATAGAATATTGGAATCAAACCAACAGTGGTTTAGAAGAAATTTTACCAGACCACCCAACATATGTTACTGTTAGAATTAACGGAACTAGTTTTGATAGTGAGGGTAATTTATGGGTTGCCAATGCGTGGATAGATGATTTGCTAAAAAAAGTAACTCCAAATGGAATCTGGTCTAGTTACGATTTAAGTTCTATATTAACAAGTGGTGCCAGAGGATTAAATGAACTAGTAATAGATAAAACAGGAAGTATTTGGATTGGTACTCGCAGAAATGGCGCATTGGTTTACAATGAAAACGGCGACCGAAAAAAAGCTTTAATTGCAGAATCAACAAAAGGATCGTTACCAGACCCAAATGTTAGAACCGTAGCAGTTGATAATAGCAACCGAATATGGATTGGCACAAAAAAAGGAATGGTTGTATTTTATAATGCATCGGGGTTGTTTGATGCAGATATTTATGATGCCGAACCAATTATTATTCTTGATGATGGTATTCCAAAAAAGTTATTAGGAGATTTACCTGTAAATTCTATTGCAATAGATGGTGCAGATAATAAGTGGTTTGGTACAGATGGAGGTGGCGCCTTACAATCTAACCCAAACGGACAAGAAACGCTAAATATATTTAATAAATCTAACTCGCCATTACCTTCAAATACCATATTAAAAATTACTATTGATAAAAATAATGGAAAAGTTTATTTTGGTACTGATAAGGGAATCGTTGCATATAATAGTAACGTCGCTCCGTTTGGGGATGAATTAGGCGAAGTCTATGCATATCCGAACCCAGTAAAAAAACAACACGAATTTGTTACTATAGATGGACGAAATGGCACTCATTTACCTAAAGGAACAAATGTGAAAATTTTAGATTCTGCAGGATATCTTGTTTACGAAACCAATGTAGTTGAAGGGCAGGAACTACAAGGAGGGAAAGTAATATGGGATAAAAAAAACCTTGCAGGACGTAAAGTAGCGTCTGGAGTTTATATTGTTTTATTAACAAATAAAGATGCTACCGAAACGAGTTCTACTAAAATTGCGATTATCAATTAAATGGTAATTTCTACAAAAGCAATTGTTATAAGCGCTATTAAATATGGAGATAATAATTTAATAGTAAAATGTTACACAGAAAAAGAAGGGGTGAAATCGTATCTTTTAAGAGGTATATTATCATCAAAAAAAGGGAAAATTAGAAAAGCGCATTTCCAGCCTTTAACACAACTTCGAATAATCGCAAATCATAATAAAAAAGGGAACCTAAACAGCATAAAAGATGTAGAGGTTATTTACCATTATACATCAATATTTACTAATGTTTTTAAGCAAACAATAGTGCTGTTTTTATCCGAAATATTAAGTTACTCACTTCAGGAAGAAGAAGAAAACCCAGATTTATATAAGTATATTGAAACGTCCCTTTTATGGTTAGACACACATAACAAAACAGCAAACTTCCATTTGCTTTTTTTATTGAACTTAACAAAATACTTAGGTTTTTATCCTGACGTTAATAACTCAGGGTTTAACTATTTTAATATGGATGAAGGTTCTTTTGTAAAAGAATCAACATTAATTAGCAATATTATTACTGGAGTTGATTTAATTAATTTTAAAAAATTATTAGGCACAAATTTTGATGATTTAGATAAAATGGAAAATAATGCTCAAAGTAGACAACAAATTTTGCAGATTTTAATTCGTTATTTTGAATTACATTTGAGTGGATTTCGAACACCAAAATCGTTAGAAGTTTTAAAAACAGTTTTCAGTTAGTATGCAAAAATTATTTTTTATAATAGTATTATTTGGTTGCAATTTTATATTCGGACAGCATGTAACGGTTGTTGATTATGAGACTAAATTTCCAATTCAAAACTGCACTATTTATGGCGAAAACAATTCAAAAGTAGTTTATACAGATAAATTTGGAAAAGCAGATTTAACGGTGTTTTCTGAAAATGAAATTATTTCATTTAATTACCTTTCTTATATTGAAGTTGAAGTTTTAAAAAGACAGCTTAAAGAAGTTAATTATATAATATCCTTACATAAAAATACAGAATCTTTAGATGAAATAATACTTTCTTCCTCCAAACAAAGAGAAACAAGAAATAGAGTTGCAGAACAAATTAAAATTGATGATTTAAGAGAAATCAAAAGGCAATCGCCACAAACATCAGCAGACTTATTAGGTACAATTCCTGGAGTTAAAGTTCAGAAATCTCAATTTGGTGGCGGAAGCCCAGTTTTAAGAGGGATGGAAGCAAATAAAATATTACTTGTTATTGATGGAGTTAGAATGAATAATGCCATTTATAGAAGTGGTCATCTTCAAAACTCAATAACAGTTTCACCTTCTATTTTAGACAGAACAGAAGTTATTTTTGGACCATCGTCTGTTATTTATGGCTCAGACGCTTTAGGAGGCGTTATCCATTATTATACAAAAACACCAAAAACTTCAAATATAAACAATACAGAAATTTCTTTTTTATCAAGATTTAGCACTATAAATAATGAAGTTGCAAATCAAGGAAGTATTTCTTTTTCGTTTAAAAAATGGGGTTCATTAACTAGTTTTTCTTATGTAGATTTTGAGGATTTAAAAATGGGTAAAAACAGAAACCATGGTTTTGATGATTGGGGAAAAGTTTTCGAATATTCTAATAACACCGATGATTTTTATAATAAATACCCAATTAGTAATTCAAATCCAAATCTTCAAAAAAACACAGGATATAATCAGAGAGATTTTTTACAAAAATTTTATTTTCAAATTTCTGAAAACACAAATTTAACGGTTAACTTTCAACATTCCATATCATCTGATATTCCTAGGTTTGATAGGTTAACAGAAAAAAAAGAAGGAGAACTAAAATTTGCTGAATGGTATTATGGCCCGCAAAAAAGAACCATGATTAGTTCTCAATTAGAAATTTATCCCAATAAAAATTGGGTAAAAACAGGAATTTTTACAGTAGCATATCAAAAATTACAAGAATCAAGAATTCAACGGAAATTTAATAGTTTAGATAGGTCTTATAGAATTGAAGATGTAGATGTTTTTAGTTTTAATGGCGATTTTTCTGTGCCTTTAGCTAAAACTACAAATCGTAAGTTATCATATGGTCTAGAGTTTTCACATAATCTAGTAAATTCTAATTCGTTCGGAAAAACAATTGCTGTAAATGGTAACGAAATTATTGGTTTTTCTGGAGAATTTCCTGTTCAATCTAGATATCCAGATGGAGGAAGCACCTATACAAATGCGGCTATTTACGCTAATTACCGTCAAGATATTAATAAAAAAGGAACCTTAAATACTGGACTAAGATATACCAACACGTGGTTAAAAGCAACATGGGTTGACGATACATTTATTACACTTCCCGAAAGTGATATTTCACTTCAAAATGGTTCTTTTACAGCAACAGTTGGCTATGCATATAAACCGACTAAAAGTTGGCAAATAAACACTGTTTTATCTTCTGGATTTCGATCTCCAAATATAGATGATGTAGGGAAAATTAGAGAGAAAAACGGGAGAGTAACAGTTCCAAATACGGACTTAAAACCCGAATACGCATATAATGCTGAGATAGGAGTTTTAAAATACATTAATGATAGAAAATTTAATGTAGGTTTTAATGTTTATTATACATTATTAAATAAATATATTGCTAGAGAACCTTTTTCAATTAATGGAAGTCCAACAATTATTTATGACGGAGAAGAGGCGGTAACCTATGCAAATGTGAATCATAAAAACGCATATATTGTTGGGTCTACATTTAGTTTTGAAGGTAAACTAACTCGATTGTTTAGCACAAAAGGAAGTTTAACATTTACAAAAGGAATGACTTATGACACCAAAACTCCTTTATCATCTATTCCTCCAGTTTTTGGAAATATTGAACTTAGATTTGAAAAAAATCGTTTCGAAACAGCAATTGATTTTAGGTTTAACGCAGCAAAAAAGTTAGACGACTATAATTTGGTTGAAGGAATTGACAATATTGAACAAACCCCATTAAATACAAATACAGGGTTTTATTACGGAACACCGAGTTGGAATACTTTTGATTTTTATTCTAAATATAGGGTTACCAACACAATCTCTTTGCAATTTAGAATAGATAATATTTTTGACAATCATTATAAAGAATTTGCTTCTGCAATTAGTGCGCCTGGGCGTAATTTTTCATTTTCTATTTTGATAAATTAAGTTTGAAAAAGCATCAAAATTTTCAGAATCATAGGTATTCTCTTTTTATGTAAATAAGCTTTGAAAGAGTTCTTCTATTTTTGAAATTAATATAATTTCTATATCAAATTGTGAGGTGTTTATTTTATTAAACTTAGAAATAAAAATTTTATCAAAACCCAATTTTTCTGCTTCTAAAATACGTTGTTCTACTCGATTGATTGGTCTAATTTCGCCTGCAAGACCAACCTCAGCAGCAAAAGAAAAGTTTTGAGGAATAGCTTCATCTTCATTCGAAGAAAGAATTGCAGAAACTACTGCTAAATCAATAGCAGGATCATCTACTTTTATTCCACCAGTAATATTTAAGAAGACATCTTTTGCTCCTAATCTAAAGCCAGCACGTTTTTCTAAAACAGCCAATAGCATGTTTAATCGCTTAATATTATAACCTGTTGCAGATCTTTGTGGCGTGCCATAAACGGCCGTACTAACCAACGCTTGAACTTCTATCATTAAAGGGCGCAACCCTTCTAAAGTTGCAGCAATTGCGGTTCCGCTTAATGATTCATCTTTTTGTGAAATAAGTATTTCCGAAGGGTTTTCAACTTCTCTTAAACCGGTACTTAACATTTCATAAATTCCCAATTCTGCGGTTGAACCAAAACGATTTTTTTGCGCTCTCAGAATTCTGTAGGTATGATTTCTATCGCCTTCAAATTGAAGAACAACATCTACCATGTGCTCTAATATTTTTGGTCCAGCAATGTGTCCATCTTTGTTTATATGTCCAATTAACAATACAGGAGTTGCTGTTTCTTTGGCATATTTTATGAGTTCAGCGGCGGTTTCTCTAATTTGTGAAACGCTTCCTGGTGATGCTTCAATATAATCGGTATGTAATGTTTGAATAGAATCAATTATTACAATATCAGGGTTTGTTTCTTCAATACTTCTAAAGATATTTTGTGTGTTGGTTTCTGTTAAAATCAAACAATTCGGATTGTTGTCTTTTAAGCGTTCAGCACGCATTTTAATCTGATTTTGACTTTCTTCACCAGAAACATACAGTATTTTTTTTTGAATAGATAACGCTATTTGAAGGGCTAATGTTGATTTTCCAATTCCGGGTTCACCGCCTAAAAGAATCAAAGACCCTTTAACAATTCCGCCGCCTAAAACTCGATTAAGCTCGTTGTTTTTAGTGTCTATTCTATCTTCTTTATTTAGTTTTATTTCAGTTATTTGAAGCGCCTTCGACACTTTTTTTGATGAAGGCGTTTGTTTCCATTCGCGCTTTTCTTCCTTTTGAATAATTTCTTCAGCAATAGTATTCCACTCATTACAAGAAGTGCACTGCCCTAACCATTTTGCATATTGAGTGCCACAGTTTTGACAGAAAAAAGTAGTTTTAGTTTTCGCCATAAAAGAAGATAAAGTTAATTATACAAAGAAAGGAAATTATTTCTCTTTGTTTATAATTGGAAGCAATAAAAAAGACAATCCACCAAAAACAAGCACCATTAGTGTTTGCGCAGTCCACATAATCCAACCAAATGCTTTTGCTGGATTTTCATCAATTCCATATAAAATAAGCGCGCTTGCAACAAAAATAGGATAAACACCTAAACCACCATTTGTAATTGCCATACTTAATGCGCCAACCACAAAACCTATTATAATTGCACCAAATGGAAGATTTGTAGTTTCTGGCAATGCAAAAGTTACCACATAAAACATTAAAACATACATCAACCAAATAAAAATAGTATGAAAAATAAACGCCCATTTACTTTTCATGTTTAAAATACTTTTAACACCTTCTAATAAATCCTTTAAAAAGCCTTTAATTTTTTGAGCAATTAGATGCTTTGATTTTTTTAAAATAAAAACACCAATCGAACCAACAATTCCTAAACCTATTAATGTTAAGAGAGATTGTAAAGGATTAAAGAGCCCGCTTTTTAATAGAAAATCTGCTTGAATGAAAAAAGCAACTCCAATAATTAAAAAAAGCATAATTACATCTGCAATTCTTTCGGCTACAATAGTTCCTAGTGCTTTTTTAAATGGAATTTTTTCATACTTTTTTATGGCTGTTGCTCTTGCAATCTCACCAGCTCTAGGTATAATTAAGTTGATTAAATAAGCGATTAAAACAGTAAAAACTAAGTTTATGAATCGGGGTTTGTAGCCTAAAGGTTCTAACATGAATTTCCAACGGTACGCACGAGATAAATGACTAAGAATCCCTAAAAATAAGGATAGAAAAACCCACCTATAATCTGCAGTTCTAAAGGATGATATTATAGTTTCTTTATCGGAAGTTGAAAGTTGAGACAGAAAATACCAAATCAAAAAGACGCCCAATGCAATTGGAAGTATAGTGAAAATTAATTTTTTAAATTTCGTATTCAAGATTATCGTAATAGATTAGTTTCTTCGTTAGGAAAAACCAAAGAAGGCTTAAATTTTTTTGCCTCTTCAATCTCAAGAATACCGTATGAGAGAATAATCAGAATATCACCAATTGCAACTTTACGAGCGGCAGCACCATTTAATGTAATTTCTCCACTACCTCTTTCGCCAGTAATAACATAGGTTTCAAGTCGTTCGCCATTGTTATTATTTACAATTTGCACTTTTTCACCTTCAATAAGATTTGCAGCATCCATTAAATTTTCGTCAATGGTAATACTTCCGATGTAATTTAAATCTGCTCCAGTTACTTTAACGCGGTGTATTTTTGATTTTACTACTGTTACTTGCATGCGGCAAAATTAGGTTTTAATATTGATTTTTTTAAGATAAAGAGATATTGTCGATTAGTCTAATATCATCAGCAAATACGGCAATAAATGCTCGGTATTTATTTGCAGGCATTATTTTAATAGCTTCTTGTAAAGAACTTTCGTCCGCAATTTGAAAATACTCTAAAGATAAATGAGTGCTTTGGTCAAATTCATTTAGAACCCAAACATTTATTTCTTTTACAGAAGACACTTTAAACATCGATTGAACTTTAATTAATGTCTGATAAATAAAAGGAGCTTCAACCCTATGTTTTTCAGTTAATCTGGCGTTTCTAGAACTCATTGCCAATCCATCTTTTTCTCTATAAATTTCACAGCCATGAATTGTAACTTTTAACTTATTTTTTTCAACAAGTTTCTTTACAATTTGTAATTGTTGAAAATCTTTCTCGCCAAAATAAGCATTTGTAGGGTTTATAATTTCGAAAAATCGCTTTACAATAGTTCCAACGCCATCAAAATGACCTTCTCTAAACTCACCTTCCATTTTGTTTTCAATTCCATCAAAATCAAATTGTTCTGAAACAATGTTATGACGGTATATTTCTTCAGCATTTGGAGTGAAAACGATATCGCAATTAATGCTTTCAAGCAGTTTCAAATCATTCTTTAAAGTGCGAGGATATTTTTCTAAATCTTCTTGATTTCCAAACTGAGTTGGATTCACAAAAATACTTACAACAACAGTATTATTTTCTTTTTGTGCTTGGGTAATAAGAGATAAATGTCCTTTATGAATTGCACCCATTGTTGGAACAAATCCAATAGAATTTTCACCAGAAATAGAAGATAAGTACTGCTGTAAATTTTTTATAGTATCAAAAACCAACATTAGATTCTGTTAATTACTGTTAAAAGGGGTGCAAACTTACTCTTTTGCAGTTAAATTCTATATTAAATTTCGTATTTTTGCACAAAATTAATTCAGAGCAAACACATGAAAGATAAGAGAGTATTGTATGTTTCTTCGGAAGTAGTTCCTTATTTACCGGAAACGGAAATGGCGAGAATGTCTTTTGAATCGGCAAGATTGGTACATGGAAAAGGTGGGCAAACCCGAATTTTTATGCCAAGATTTGGTGTAATAAACGAAAGAAGACATCAATTACACGAAGTGATACGATTATCGGGTATGAACTTGATAATTAACGATGTAGATATGCCGTTAATCATAAAAGTTGCATCAATTCCAAAGGAAAGAATGCAAGTGTATTTTATTGATAACGAAGAATATTTTAAACGTAAAGCGGTTTTTACAGACGATAAAGGCGCGTTGTTTTCTGACAACGATGAGCGTATGATCTTTTTTGTAAAAGGCGTAATTGAAACCGTTAAAAAATTAAATTGGGCGCCAGATATCATTCATGTTCATGGTTGGATGGCATCTTTATTGCCAATTTATCTTAAAGAATACTATAAAGACGAAGCGTTATTTGAAAATAGTAAAATAGTTACGTCTTTATATAGTAATGAGTTCGATGGTACGTTAAATCAAGGGTTAAAAGGAAAGGTTCTTTTTGACAATATTGATGAAACTAAATTAAATTCGATCGAAACTCCTAGTTATTCTAACCTTCTTAAAATTGCAATTGAAAATTCGGACGCTATTATAACTGGTAGCGAAGATTTAAATAGCGATTTAATTGAGTATGCAAAATCTTTAGATAAGCCTGTTTTAGACTTTCACTCAGAAGATAATTTTCAAGATGCATATTTAAACTTTTATCAAACCGAAGTTTTAAAATAAAAGAACCCTATTTATGACTACAAAAGTTGTGAGAGCTATTAAATTAATAGCAGTACCATTATTATTTATTGTTGCAATGATTTCTTGTGAAGGAGATATTGAAGATGTTGGTGTAGGAATTGTTGATAATGGAATATTTGAATTAAAAGAAAACTCTTTTAATGCTCGCGCCTATAATCAAAACGATTTAGAGGTGAAAGCAAACAAATTAGGGCAATATTTACTTGGAATCTACAAAAATGATGATATTGGAGAATTAAACGCTTCGGTAGTTGGACAATTAACATTTCCTTCGTCTATCGATTTTGGAACACTTCCTTCAATTGATGCAGTAATTTTAAACATACCATATCAAGCAACAAAAGATATCGAAAGTAATAGTGACGGTTCGCCTAAATGGGAATTAGATTCTATTTTTGGAAACCAAGACATAGAATACACCTTAAGTGTCTATGAATTGCAAACGTATTTGAATACATTAGACCCAACAAATCCAGAAAGTGAATTAGATTACTTTTCAGACCAAACGTATTTGTTTAACCCTACAGCTTTGTATTCAGGGCCATTTAAACCAAATAAGAAC
>CAZUFO010000044.1:0-1114 GCA_964619615.1 uncultured Lutibacter sp.
CAGGAATGACAATCTAAGCCTGTCAAAGACTTATAATTGCAGTTTTAAAAATTTTCATTAGATTAATAAAAACTCACAAAAATCGACTGTGCCAACTCTCAGTAATAGGAATTTCCCAGTTATCTTCTAATTCTTCTTTGGTGTTGATAAGGTTATTAAAAACGATTGTTTTAGCAGTTACAGATTTACTTTTCAATAGTTTTCTAAATGTTTTCACATCTTTATATTGTACAAATTCACCTTGTTTAAAACACACATTTAGTTTGTCTAATAATTCAACATTATACGTTGTTTGCAAGTCTAAAATAAACGCTACAGAACTGTCAATTGCTTCAATAGACAATATTTCTTCAGAAGGTTTTACTGCCAAAATAATAAACCGATCATACTTGAACCAATAAGAAGCCTCTAATATATTTCCGTTGTTTGTCCACTGATTTAAAAAGAGTTCAATTTTAGTAGTTATTTCGGGAATTTCTTTTGAGTAAAATTTTCTATCTGATTGATAAATCCATATTTTGGAATTATCTGGCAGTTTTTCAAAATCGACAAGCATAGAATTTAGTTAAATTTAATTCGTTACAAAAATAGAAAATCAATTTTAGTAAGATTGGAATAATTCTTATTTTTACACACATCAAAATTATGGCAAAATATTTTATTCATATTGTTTTAGTAGCAACCCTATTAAGTTCATGTAAATCTAAACCAGAAGTGGTTATAGAAGATGAAATTATTGTGTTAGATCAAGATGTTACGATTAGTAATATTGGCGAGCAACTTTCACCAAAAGTAAAAGTTGCATTGGCAGATTGGAATGAATTTCAAGAAGCAACCAGTAAAATTGAACGCTATACTTCAATAACCAAAAGTCAAGCGTTAGAAAACGCTAAAGAATTATCAGAGTTAGTTAAAAAAATTGCAGATTCTGTTAAAATAGATTTGTTGGATAGACCAGATATGAAAATTCGATTCAATGTATTGTACAATCATTCGTTGCGATTAGACGATATGTCAACTATTTCTAGTATTTCAGATGAAGAAGTTATAGCAGAAGTAACCGATGTATTAAACGCTTTTTCATCAGTAAATGATAAAATCAATTCGATTTATA
>CAZUFO010000044.1:1130-16826 GCA_964619615.1 uncultured Lutibacter sp.
AAAACAGTATGGAAATAGACCTGAGCAAAACGCCGAAGCAATTCCTACTGAATCAACACCTAGAAAATTAATTAAAAAACTTTAACCAATGATTTAGAGAATATAAGAAATTAAATATCTTTTTACATTTCTTCTCTAAAAAAAATGGCATTCATAAATAGTTTATTTGTACCATACCAAAACGCTCTAAAATTGGTGTTATCGGTAAAAGAAATAACTTGCCCTTTTTTTAATTTACTTATTTTAAAAGGAACTGAAGAGCTTAAGCTATCTAAATTTGATTTTGAAATATAACCACTTAATAAAGGATTTTTCGTATATTTTATAGGGTTATTATAACTGTTTTTATCAGGTTTCATAAAAATTCGAGTATTTTTAAATAATGCAAGAGTTGAATTTTTATATCCAAAGTTTATAGGATGTGTTCGATCTAATTTTGCTTCAAATATTGCGCCGCCAATATTTTGAGCACCGTTATAATTTCTTTTTTGTTCAAAAGAAATATTTGTAGCAGTTCTCGTCATCTTTTTAAATTCAAGTTTTGTAAATTCTTTAGAATTAAACCATTTCAATGTATTTCTAAACCCAATTAAAGTACCTCCGTTTTCAGTCCAACTCTTTAATTTTATAGTTGTAGCGTCATTAAAAGCTCTAGAGTTTGGTATTATTATAGTATTGTATTTTGATAAGTCTGTTGAGGCAATATTTCTTGTATCAAGTTTAGTAACAATCATATTAAAACGTTGATCTAGTAAATGCCAAATTTCACCTGCGTCATTTGAAGTAATTCCATTGCCAACTAATAATGCTATTTTTGGTTTATTAATTGTTTTAAAAGAATTACTTCCTAAATCAGCTCCAATATTAAGGCCAGAATTAACGGCATCGATTTGAATATGACTATCTTCAGATAAGGTTTGTAATAGTGAAAATAAATCTTCGCTATTTATTTTTTGATTTTCTACAGGAATTAGAATTGTACCATAATCATATTCTTTAGTTTTTGTAGTCATTTTTTTTAAGGCAACTTTAACTCTAATGTCTTTTTGAAGTAGTTGATTTAAAAGTTTTGGAGAATAATATTCATTCCATTCAAACACATATGCATAATTGCTTTTTGAAGAAACTTTTCCTTTTTTAAATTGCAGATTTTGCACTAAATTACCAGCCAAATTTACAGAAGAATTTTCATTATAATCTAGGTTAAAAGCCAAAGGAAATGTCCACGCAGAAATATCATAAAACAAACTATCTTGAAATGTTGTCCTTTTTTCGAACATAGCATTTATAAGTCTAGAATTCTTTTGATTTTTAGGTATTACATAACTATATCCTTTTTTATAATTCTTCCCTTCAATTGAAACATTTTGTTTTAGTTCATGGAATTTTATTTTATGACGAAGTAAAATTTCAGCCAAATGATACGTTTTTGCGGCATCTTTTTCATCACCAAAGATAATAGCATCTTTTTTGGCTTCGTTTCTAGCATTTTTATAAAAATTACGCTGGTAATCTAAAATTTCAATACGTAGATCATGTGCTGCTTCTAAAGTAGAAATTGCGGCAGTAAATTGATTTCGAATTGTGAATGGAAATGTTAAGAGACCATTGTCGGTTTCTTGTATATGACCACGAGAACTAGCTTGTTCAAATAAAATCCCAATACCTCCATTTATATCAGGAAAAGTAGAGCCTTTACCATAATAAAAATCGTCAAAATCTTCTTCAGAATAGTATAATGAACCAATTTTATCTAAAGCTTTAGCGTGATAGGTTGCTATTTTTTTAGTCAGATTTTGATTTTGTTTAGGTGTTAAAGGATGTGTTCTGCTTGGAATGCCAGGTTGAAAAAAGAATGTAGAATTGGATCCCATTTCATGATGATCTGTTAAAATGTTAGGTAACCAATTATGGTATGTTTCAATTCTTGCACGAGATTCTGGTAGTTGAACAGGTAACCAATCTCTGTTCATATCAAACCAATAATGATTTGTTCTCCCACGAGGCCAAACTTCGTTGTATTCTCGATCGTTTGGGTCTGGATTTAAATTTTTACTTTTATTCATATTTGCCCAAAAGGCAAATCGCTGCAAACCATCAGGATTAAAAGAAGGATCGAAAAGAATAATTGTATTTTCTAATAATTGTGCTACTTTTTTACTATTCGAGGCTGCTAAATAGTACGCAACTAGTAATGCTGCATTTGATCCGCTTGCCTCATTGCCGTGAATTGAAAAACCTTGATAAACAACAATTGGATATTTTGAATTGTCAATATTTTCGCTATTCTTTTCTGTTAATGAAATATGATTTTTTTGAATTTCGTCAATATTTTTATGATTTTCTGAAGAGGTGATTGTGAGTAAAATCAAAGGTCTATCTTCAAAGGTTTTCCCTCTATTTTTAATAGTAATTCTATCAGAAGCAGCAGCTAAAGCATACATATATTGTATTAGTTTATCATGCGTAATGTGCCACTTACCTATTGGGTAGCCAATAACACTTTCGGGAGTTGGTATTGTTGGGTCTAGATTGGTTTCAGAAAAATAATAGGATATATCTGTATTATTCTGTGCGTTAATAAATCCACAGGAGAGAGCAAAAAATAGAAGTAAGAGTTTTTTCATGTTAGTGTTTAAATGTATTCAAAAATACATAAAAGAAAATCAGCCTATTAAGTTATCCACTTTTTCATAAATTAAATTAGTTTCCCAACCTCGATATAAAAGATAGTCCGTCAACTTTTTCTTTTTCTTGTATTTATTTGCTTCTGTAATTGCTAAAAATCGTTTTTCTGCCAATTGATGAAATGTTTTTAAATAATCATCTTCATCAATTTCTTTTAAGGCAGTCTTAATATTGTATTCTGAAATATTTCTGAATTTCAATTCTCGAACTATTCGTTGTTTACCCCATTTTTTAATTCTGAATTTTCCTCGTGCAAAACTTTTAGAAAACCGCTCTTCATTTAAAAAATGATGTTCAATTAAATGAATGATGATTATTTCACAAGCTTCGGGAATCATCCTGTAATCACGTAGTTTTTGTTCTACTTCTTTATGACAGCGATCTTGGTAAACACAATAACGCTCAAGTGCTCGTTTTGCTTCTTCAACCGTATATGTTTTTTGAAATTTCACTTGAGCAATATAGTGCTTTATTAAAAGAAAAACCCGAGGTATTTAACTTCGGGTTTACTATATAGTTAAAATTTCAGCACTCATGGTCTGACTTTGAGTCAGGCCATGAGTTAATGAGTCTTAGGTATTCTTAATAATTTACGCGAATGTACGTCGCAACCAAAATTTAAGTTTATTGACCAAATAAAATAGAATTGGTACAATTATTAAGGTTAAGAATGTTGCAATGAACAGCCCGTAAATAACGGTCCAAGCTAAAGGTCCCCAGAAAATAACATTGTCTCCTCCAAAATAAATATTTGGATCGAATTCGCTAAATAGTTTATAGAAATCAATATTAAAGCCAATTGCTAGAGGAATCAATCCTAAAATAGTTGTAATGGCTGTTAGTAAAACAGGTCTTAAACGTGCTTTTCCAGCGGTAACAATACTATCATAAATACCTTCAATTGGCAAGGGTTCATCAGCGTCAATGTTTAATTCTGCCTTTTTTCTATCAATTAATAATTGTGTGTAATCTAATAAAACAACACCATTATTCACCACAATACCAGCAAGTGAAATAATACCCATCATGGTCATCATAATTACAAACGGTGCGCCAGTAATTACAATTCCTCCAAAAACCCCAATCAAACTCAAGAAAATTGCCAACATAATAATTGCAGGTTTTGAAACTGAATTAAATTGAAAAATTAAAATAAAGAAAATTAATGCCAAACCTGTAAAAAACGCACCCATTAAAAAAGTCATTTGTTTGTTTTGTTCTTCAATCTGACCTGTAAAATCAATTTTAATTCCACTTGGCAAATCGATATAACTTTCCATTTCTTCTTGAATTTGAGAAGCGATCACAGCAGCATCATTATAACCAGGTGCCAAAGCGGAGTATATAGTTACTACACGCTGTACATCTTTATGCTTAATTGCGCTAAATCCAGAAGTGTTTTTTTGACTTGCCACTGCCGAAACAGGAATTTCTTTAATTTTTCCGGAAGCTTGATCTCTAAAAGTTATTTTTTGATTAAAAATTACATTTGTATTATACCTATTTTCTTTATTAAAGCGGACATAAATATCAAAGTCATCACCACCTTCTTTATAAACACCCGCTTTAGCGCCGAAAATAGAGTTTCGTAGTTGTTGCCCCACTTGACCTGCACTAACACCTAATTCGCCTGCTTTTTTCCGATCAATATTTACTAACATTGAAGGCTTTGATTTGTTGACATCAATTTTTAATTCATCAATCCCCGCAATGTTTTTTGAGTTGATGAAATCACGCATTTTTTCAGCAGTTGCAATTAGTTCTGTATAATTATCTCCTTCGATTTCAATATTAATAGGAGATCCTGCTGGAGGGCCGTTTACATCTTTCTCTACAGATATTAAAACACCAGGGTAAATTCCAGTTAACGCTTCTTGTACTTTTTGTCGTAATACTTCACTATCCCTGCCGCGACGGTATTTATATTCTCGCATAGAGGCAGTAATTTTACCTTTATGGGGCATTTCAGAAGTAGAACCGCTATCCGTATTTGGGTTTCCAGCACCTTCACCTACTTGTGAAACCACACTTTCAACTAAATAATTATAGTCACCATCCATATTTTCATCACTATTAAGAATGGTAAATACTTTTGCTTCAATTTCTTTGGTGATGGTGTTTGTTTTTTCAATATCCGTTCCTTCAGGATATTCTATATAAACAATAATTTGATTTGGTTTATTGTCTGGGAAAAATTGAATTTCAGTACGTTGTGAAGCAACAGATGCTCCAAAACCTCCAAAGGCAAAAAATAATAAAATGAACGTGCTAATTGTAATTACATAAGGTCTCCAACCTTTAAGCGATGCTCGTAACATTTTTTCATAAAAGCGTTCCCATCTGGTTAAAATTTTTGTTTGAAAATAATTGGCTGCTTTCCGTAATCCGAAACGATATACCCAAAGCATAACTGCTGTAAATGCCATAATGCTTCCTAAAACTTTGTAGGTGCCACCCATAAAGAAAATAAACAAACCAAGCCCGAAAAGAATGGAAGTAATTATGATAATGTTTTTCAAAGGCATTTCTTTATCTTCAACTGTCATAAATTGAGAAACCAATACGGAGTTAAAGAATATTGCTACAAATAATGAGGAACCTAAAACTACGGAGAGTGTTATCGGGAAATAGATCATAAATTGCCCCATAACTCCAGGCCAAAGCCCTAAAGGTATAAATGCGGCTACCGTTGTTGCAGTTGAAATAATAATTGGATACGCAATTTCGCTAATTCCTTTTTTGGCAGCCTCAACACGACTCATTCCTTCTTCGTCCATTAAACGATAGACGTTTTCAACCACCACAATACCGTTATCTACCAACATTCCAAGACCCATAATCAATCCAAATAAAATCATGGTATTCATGGTGTACCCGAGTGCGCTTAAAATCATGAGCGACATAAACATAGACATCGGAATTGCAAACCCAACAAATAGAGCGTTTTTAAATCCTAAAAAGAACATTAAAACTACGACCACTAAGATAATTCCGAAAATAATATTATTCACCAAATCATCAACTTGCCCAATTGTTTTTGTTGATTGATCATTAGCAATGGTAATTTTTAAATCTGGTGGAAAAACGTTTTCAATAGCGTCATCTATAATTACTCTAACCTTGTTGGCAGCGGTAACCATATTTTTACCAGATCTTTTTTTAACATCTAGCATTACTACGGTGTTTCCAAACTCCCGCGCATAAGTAGTTCTTTCTTTTTCTTTAAATTTAATAGATGCCACATCTTTTAAATAAATAGGATTGTTATGCTCAGACTTTACAACAAAATCCTCTAACTCTTCAGGCGTTTGAATTTCACCAATAATACGAATGGTGCGGCGTTGTCCGCTTGCAATTAAATTACCTGCTGATATAGTTGTGTTACCATTTTTAATGGCATCTAAAATATCTTGAAAGCTAACTTTAGCAGCCATCATTTTATAAATATCTACGGCAACTTCTACTTCTTTTTCTTGAGCACCACGAATATCTACTTGCTTAATTTCATCTAAACTTTCAATTTCATCTTGAAGGTACTCACCAAATTCTTTTAATTTTTTAACAGGATAATCGCCCGTAATATTAATGTTTAGTATTGGAAATTCTTCAGACATGCTTAAATCAAAAACATTTGGTTCTACTTTAGCACCGTTAAATGTTGGCCAATCTTCGCTCGAAGTTTCGGTGTCTATTTGATCTTTTACTTTTTGTTTAGCTGCCTCAACAGAAATGTTTTCGTCAAACTCAACAATAACCATTGATACATCTTCTTGAGATGTTGAAGTAATTTCTACAACATTACTAACCGTTTTTAGTTTGTCTTCAATGGGGTCGGTAATCAGTTTTTCTATATCTTCAGCTGTATTCCCAGGAAAAACGGAACTTATATAAATTTTGGTTTCTTTAATTTCAGGAAAACTCTCTCTGGGCATACTGTTATATGCTGAATATCCTAAAAATAGAATCAATGCAATAACAACGTAAATGGTTGTTTTATTGTTTATTGCCCATAACGATAAACCAAACTCTTTGTCTAATTTTTTTTGTTGCTTACTCATTAGTCTATAGTCTAATTTAAAATTTTAACTGTCTGCCCAGCCTTTACATTTCGAGCACCTTCTTGAATTATTTCAGCACCTTTTTCAATGCCACTTACAATTTCTATATAATCGCCTTGGGTTAAACCTGTTTCAATAATTACCCTTTTTGCATGGGCAATATTATCAGGATTTTTATCAGTAACCACATAAATATATTGTTGACTTTCAGCATTTTCTGAAATAATACTTTGAGGGATTAAAATGGCATTAGTATTTGTGTAGTCGTTAATTTTTAATTTAGAAGTTAGGTTTGGTTTTATTTCGTTATTTTTATTTTCAATACCAATTTCAATTTTAAATGAACGATTGTTTGGGTTGATGTAGTTGCCCACCTGTCTAACCTTAGTTTCCACCGTTTTACTTAATACAGGAAAATATGCGGTTACTTTTTTCCCTTCGGTAATGTTTAATAAATGGTTTTCAGGAATTTCAGCCTCTATATACATATTTTTTAAATTGATAACACGAAACAGTTGAGATTGACCTGGCGCAACAACAGAACCTTGTTCAGAAAACACTTCTTCTACAATGCCATTAAACGGCGCTCTTACCACCGTTTTTTGTAATTGTGCTTCCAATTGTTTTACGGAATTTTGCTGTGCTTTATAAGTTGTTTCTGTTTGTAAATATTGTATTTCTGAACCTATTTTTTGATTCCACAATCTTTTTTGACGCTCAAAAGTTGTTTTAGCCAACGATACTTGAACTTCTAATTGTGCTATTTGTTGACTTAAACCACCATCATCTATCTTGGCAAGAATTTGCCCTTTTACTACTTTCTGACCTTCTTTAACATACACTTTTGTTAACGTTCCAGCATATTGAGCATATAAAATAATATTCTGTTTAGTAACTACATTTCCTTGAATTTCTAGGTAATGCGTAAAAAGTTGTTCTTTAGCAATAAAAGTGGTTACCAGTGGGTTTTTACTGGAGGTATTTGAATTTAAAATTACATCTATTTTTTTTAAATCAGCCGAAATTGTTTTTTGCTGTGCTTTAAGTTCGCTTTGTTTTTCCTTTAACTCACTTTTATTTCCGTTAGAAATAAGGGTGTCAATAGAAGTATTGCTTGAATTTTGTTGGCTACAAGAAACTATTAAAAAAGAGAGCGCAAGTAAGACTATATAATTTTTCATGATTTAATTTTTTAGGTATTATTTTATATTTAATGCATTCTCTAAAGTTGTTTTAGAGTTGATTAAATATTGAATTGATTCCAAATATTTTTGTTGACGTGTGTATAGTTGATTTTGAGCATTGCTTAAGTCAAAACTTGTTGAGATTCCTTCAAAAAATTTGATGTTCTCCTTTTTTTCAATACGCTCAGCTAAATCAAGGTTTTCTAATGAGTTTTGATAATTATCTATTGCAAATTGATAATCGGTTCGAGCATCTTGAATTTCGATTTTCAATTTTTGTTCGGTTTCCGTTAATTGTCTATCAGCAATTTCCAAATTTATTTTTGCTTGTTGTGTTCTAGAACTTCTTTGTAAACTGCTAAAAATCGGAATGTCTAAACTCACACCAACAAGCGAAGAGCCGTACCATTTTTGATCGTTTTGAAAGAAATTGAATTGCTCGTCAAAAGAAGCTGTTCCGTAATTAATAAAAGCTCTTAAAGAGGGTAACGCCTTGCTTTTTTCAAATTTAACTAAAAGTTCTTGTGAAACTCTGTTGGTTTCAGCTATTTGGTAATCTATATGGTTGGTGATATCAAACGGAGCTTGAGTTAATCCTAAATCTAAATTTTCTAGTAATAATTCTTCTAAGTTTTCCGAGAGCGTAATTTGAATATCTACATCTACTCCCATAGAAATGTTTAGTAGTTTGTAAGCAGTTATTAAAAACCGATTTGTTTTGTTTAACTCATTAACAATTGCCGATAAGGTTAATTGTTGTTGTTCAACATCTTGTTCTTCTCCAAAACCATTTTCAACAATCTTTGATGTTTGATTTAAGTTTTTTTCAAGAACAATTTTATTTTTTTCTAAAATAGCAATGGTTTCTTCAACCAATAATACATTTGCATAAGAACTAACTACCGCTTGTTTTACGTTAAACTCCGTTTTATCTTTAGCGCTTTCGCTAATTTTCATAAATGTTTTTGCGGACTGTAAACCAACAATATAAGAACCATCAAATAGTAACTGAGATAAAGTAACTTGTGCATTCATGTTCTGTTTTGTACCGAATGTTAATTCTACAAACTCACCAGGATTACCACCAAAAAACTCTGAAGGTATCAATTGAACAGGTTGCTTTAAGAAATTTTGATAATCTACAGCGGCATCGATTTGTGGTAGCCCGATTGAAGTTGTTTCCCAAACTCTTTTTTCTGCACTTTCAATATTGTTAGCTGCATTTTGTACGGCGTATGAATTTTCTAAGGCAAAAGCTACAGCTTCTTGTAGCGTGTATGAAGTTTTTTCTTGCGCACTAAGTATAAAAGTGCAAAAAGTAAGTAGTATTATTAGTTTAGTTTTCATTCTTCAATAATATTTTTTCTAATTTCTGAACCCCTTTTTCTGTAGCAATTGCTCTAATGTGGTAACTTAAAAATGTTTCAAGTAAATAGTTTTTATCAAATTCTTCTGCTGGAAAAGTATCTTGATCTTTTATACCAACAACACCATTAAAATATATTCTAGCAGTAAAATTTAGATCTAATTCCTCTCTATATAAGTTAAGTTTTATACCTCTTTCTAAATTTTGAGTTACACATGTTAGCATCATTTCAAGTTGTTTTTTCTTTAAGTCAACAAATAAAGATGGGTAGTATTTTTGCAGTTGATATTGAGGTGATGATTTCTCATCTTTTAAATTTTTATTTAAAAATTCTTTAATGTTAAAAATTTCTTCAATCGGATTTTTCTCTAATGCGCAAATACAATCTATACCATTTGAAATATGCTCAAATAAAGCCATTGTTGTTGCTTCAACAAGTTTTGTTTTGTTTTTAAAATGTGCGTAAATTGTTTTTTTTGAGATTCCCATATTCTCGGCAATATCATCCATAGTAACACTCTTAAACCCATAGATTAAGAACATTTCACCTGCTTTTTCTAAAATTTTACACTTCATTTGATTGCTGAAAAGGAAAGGCAAATATAAAAAGGAAACTTTGAACACACAAAAAGTTTCCAAAGTTTTTACTTTTTTTTAACAATATGTTTGCTACAACATTTATTTTTACCAAAAAGTAATCCTGTGATTCCGATATTAAAGAATGCCTTTATTGAGTATTTAAATACAAAGGTTCAAGTAAAAGAGCCAGAAAATTTATACAAACCAATTCAATATATAGTAGGATTAGGAGGTAAGAAAATACGCCCGATATTAACATTACTCTCTGCAGATGTATTTGGTGTTGATTATAGAAAAGCATTGGACGCTGCTTTGGCAGTTGAGCTGTTTCATAATTTCACATTAATTCATGATGATATTATGGATGCTGCGCCTTTACGTAGAGGTGCTGTAACGGTGCATGAAAAATGGAATGTAAATAGCGGAATATTGTCTGGTGATGCTATGATGATTTTGGCATATCAATGTTTGGAAACCTATAATGCTGATGTATTTAAAAAATTGAATCAAGTTTTTAGCAAAACGGCGCTAGAAGTTTGTGAAGGGCAACAATTAGATATAGATTTTGAAACTAGAAAGGATGTTACAATTGATGAGTATTTAAAAATGATTAGTTTAAAGACATCAGTTTTAGTTGCTTGCGCATTAAAAATGGGTGCTATTATTGCAAATGCTTCAGAAATGGAAGTGGAAAAAATATATGATTTCGGATTGAATTTAGGAATTGCATTTCAATTACAAGATGATTATTTAGATACGTATGGCGATTCAAAATCTTTTGGAAAACAAGTAGGAGGAGATATTATTGAAAACAAAAAAACCTTTTTGTATTTAACAGCCTTAAAGTTATGTGATGATAAAAGTCGTGAAAGACTACTTCAACTATACGCAGAGAAATTGGATGATAATGAGTGTAAAATTAAAGAAGTAAAAACTGTTTTTGATAGTTGTAATGTTTCTAATTTAATAAAAGCGGAAATTGAAAAATATACTCAAAAAGCATTTGAAAAACTAGAATCCTTGACCATAGAATCTGAAAAAAAACTAGTATTGTATGAATTTGGTAAAAACTTAATGGGTAGAAATGTCTAATATTGAAACATCAAATCAATTACTATTACAAGTTTCAAAAGAAAATTTATATCCAAAATTAATAGCGCAATTAAATAAAGATTTCAATTTAGCAGGAATAGATGAAGCGTTTTCTTTAAATATAAAACCTGAAACACTACTAAACTATTTGAATACGATTATTTATGATCTAATAAATCACAACTATTCAGACTATTTAAATCTATTATATCGCGTTGACGTTTCAGAAATACACCTAAAACAAATAGAAAACACTGATTTAAATCAAATGTCAAATCAAGTATCTTATTTAATTTTAAAACGAGAATGTCAAAAAATTTTGATTAAAAATAAACTCTAAGAACAGGTGATACGGAAGATCCATATATATTATTAAAGTCATTATCGTCGTATAATACATCGAACCTTAACCCAAAAGAAACAGGACCCGTTTGGTAAGCGATTCCTAAATATAAACTTGTGAGCCAATATGGGTCGATATTAACAAAAGAATCATTTCTATGTACATTTAGGTTTTCCAATTCTGCAGATAACTGGAGAAAATGAATAGGGATGTAAAGTGTAATAATGCTTCCGCCAAAAACATTAGAGGTGTATTCATTATTAAATGTTTCCTGTTTGGTGTAAAAATAACTCAAACTAACCCCAGTAGCAAAACCATTTTGGAAGTCATAAATTACACTGGGTGAAATACCAATAGTCGTATAGTTGTTGCTAAACCCAACATTAAAACTCCCACCATATCTTAGATGGTCACCAAAAGAATCACTTGTTTGTTGCGAGAAAGAGGTTGAAATAAACCCGATACAAAGTAAAACTGAGAAAAATAGATTTTTATTCATAATTGTGTCTTTTAAGCGAAGTTAATATTTTTTTATATAAATGATAAACTTGTACAATAATAATGCCAATAAAATATTGTACAGAAACGAAATAAGTAGTAATATTGCGTCCAGTTTCAGGACCCATAGCTCAGCTGGTTAGAGCACCTGACTCATAATCAGGGGGTCGAAGGTTCGAGCCCTTCTGGGTCCACTGAAATGTTAAAAGACTTCTATGGTGATAGAGGTCTTTTTTGGTATTTAAAGCTTTATTAGCGAGAAGTTTACCTTAAGCATTAGCTGAAGGGAGCTCTTCTGCTGTGGGTCTACAATTGAAACGAAAAATCTCTATTAATTTTGAGGCCTTTTTTTATAGAGTTATTTTATTAGAAAACATATTCGTAATAAATTACAGTAGTTCTAAGCAATAATATAATAACGCCACAGTTTTAATTCAAAGGTTTATGATAAATAATTTATGCTATTAATAAAATTGTATATTTGCGAAATCAATTACTACGATTAACCCCAATTAGCATAAGATGAAAAAGAGAATGCCGTACTATTTTATTATGGTTTTTACTGTAATACTGTTTACAAGTACATCTAATTTTGCGCAAGGCCCTGGTCCTTGTATGACTCCGCCTTGTAGCCCGCCTAATCCGCCAGGTTTAGCACCAATTGATGGTGGCGTTGTGTTTTTGTTGCTTTCAGGTTTGTTGTTAGGAGTTAATAGCCTTAGAAAAAAAGAAGATTAGTTATTGTTGCATTAATCGAGCAACATATTTCCCAATCACATCAAATTCTAAATTTACAATGGTTCCAATTTTAAAATTATTAAAATTTGTATGTTCAATAGTGTAAGGTATAATTGCTACACTAAATGAATTATTATCAGAATTAACAACCGTTAAACTAACACCATTCACAGTTATTGACCCTTTTTCAATCGTAATGTTATTTTTGCTTTTATCATATTCAAACGTAAAAAAAGAACTCCCATCTTGTGGTTCAATATTTATACAAACTGCAGTTTGATCAATATGACCTTGCACAATATGGCCGTCTAATCTGCTTCCTAACTTCATAGCTCTTTCAAGGTTAATTTCACTATCAATTCTCCAAGTTTTAAGATTTGTTTTTAGTAATGTTTCTTGAATAGCTGTTACGGTGTAAGAAGAATCAACAATACTAACAACAGTTAAACAAACGCCATTATGAGCAACACTCTGGTCTATTTTTAATTCTGATGTAATTTCACTTTCAATTGAAATATGAATATTAGTATTTTCAGCGGTTATTTTTTTTACAGTACCTAAAGTTTCTATGATTCCAGTAAACATATATCTTAATTTTATTGACTACTTTTGAAGTCTCAAAAATAAGAATAAACTACTGAATGAGTAAAGAGGATAAAATAAAAGTTGGAATTTCAATTGGAGACATCAATGGAATAGGTGTTGAAGTTATTTTAAAAACGTTTGAAGACAAACGAATGCTAGATTTTTGTACTCCTATACTTTTTGGATCGACCAAAGTTATTTCCTATTATAAAAACAAAACTGATTCAACAATTCAATTACATAGTGTTTCAAATTTGAATCAAATAGTTGATGGTGAAATAAATGTATTCAATGTTTGGAAAGAAGATATTGAAATTTCAGCAGGAACAAACAATGAAGTTGGAGGTAAGTATGCTTTTTTATCATTAAAAGAAGCGGTAAACGCTCTTAAACTACTAAAAATTGATGTGCTAGTAACGGCGCCAATCAATAAGGAAAATATACAATCAGAAGATTTTAACTTTGCAGGACATACAGAATACTTAGAAAACGAGTTGGAAGGCAAAAGTCTAATGATTTTGATGACCGACGAATTAAAAGTTGGACTCATTACTGGACATATTCCAATTTCAGAAATAGCAAAAAGCATAACTCCCGAACTTATAAAATCTAAAGTTGCCATTTTATATAAAACATTGGTACAAGATTTCGGAATTTCTAGACCTAAAATAGCAGTTTTAGGGCTAAATCCACACTGTGGCGATCATGGAGTTATTGGTAAAGAAGATGACGAAATTATAAAACCAACGGTTGAAGAAATTTGGAAGGAAGGTAAATTAGTGTATGGTCCTTTTGCCGCTGATGGTTTTTTTGGAGCAAAATCATATCAGAAATTCGATGCAGTTTTGGCAATGTATCACGATCAAGGGTTGGCACCTTTTAAAACACTCTCTTTTGGAAAAGGAGTTAATTACACCGCTGGTTTAAATAGAATTAGAACTTCGCCAGACCACGGTACTGCATTTGAAATTGCAGGAAAAGGAATTGCTGACGAAAGTTCTTTTAAAGAAGCGTTGTTTTTAGCAATAGAAATCTATAAAAAGCGTCTAGACTATAAAGGATTAACACAAAATGCGTTAAAATCTTCAAGGAGGTAAAAAAATACAACTTTGATGTAGTTTTTTCTGATAATTTTATATCTTTGCACGCTCAAATTGATGTTCGAAATGAAAGACTTAAAAGAATTTGATATATCTTTTACAGGTTTGAAGCTAGGAAACCATCAATTTAGTTATCAAATTGATAATACGTTCTTTAATTTTTTTCAATATCAAGAGTTTGATAAAGTTGATATTAATGTTAAAATAAACTTCGAGAAAAAAAACAATATGTTTAATCTCGAATTTGTTTCAGAAGGAACCGTAACTGTTGCTTGTGATTTAACAGCCGAGTTATTTAAACTTGATGTTAATGGGAAACTACCATTGATTGTTAAATTTGGTGAGTTTTTTAGTGATGATAATGAGGAGGTTTTAATAATACCTCATAATAGTTATCAACTTAATGTTGCACAGTTTATGTATGAAATGATTGCTTTATCTGTGCCAACTAAAAGAATCCATCCAGGAGTTAAGGATGGTACACTTGAATCAGATGTTTTGAATACATTGGAAAAATTTAAAAGAAAAGAATTAGAAGAAAATAATACGATAGACCCACGTTGGGCTAAGTTAAAAGAATTACAAACGAATAAAAAAGAATCATAATGGCACATCCTAAAAGAAAAATCTCGAAAACAAGAAGAGACAAAAGAAGAACTCATTATAAAGCTTTAGTTCCTCAAATTGCTGTAGATCCAACGACAGGAGAAGCACATTTATATCATAGAGCACATTGGCATGAAGGTAAATTATATTACCGTGGTCAAATTGTTATTGATGCAACGTCTGCTGAAGCATAGGCAATAAAAACATAAAAAGTATAAAAAACTCTCAATTTTGAGGGTTTTTTTATGCTTTTTAATCAAAAATGAACGAAAATCATTAAAAAGCCGCTTTTTTATGATTTTTTTTTCATTACTTTGACACGCTTTAAAAAGTAAATTATTCTACTATGACTAAATTAACTGCAGCAATTACGGCTGTCGGAAAGTACGTTCCAGAATATGTTTTAACAAACAAAATTTTGGAAACATTGGTTGAAACAAATGATGAATGGATTGTTTCAAGAACTGGAATAAAGGAAAGAAGAATCTTAAAGGAAGATGGTAAAGGAACTTCTTTTTTAGCGATTAAAGCATCCGAAGATTTAATTTCTAAATCAAATCTCAATCCAAAAGAAATAGATTTAGTAATAGTTGCAACGGCAACACCAGATATGCAAGCAGCAAGTACCGCTGCATTTGTAGCGTCAGAAATTGGTGCTTCTAACGCGTTTTCGTTCGATATGGATTCAGCCTGCTCTAGCTTTCTTTTCGGAATGTCTGTGGTGGCAGCATATATAGAATCAGGAAAGTATAAGAAAATACTTTTAATAGGTGCAGATAAAAATTCTTCAATGATAGATTATTCAGATAGAGCAACCTGTATCATATTTGGTGATGGAGCAGGTGCAGTTTTATTCGAG